>JBDRQK010000145.1:0-10326 GCA_043826315.1 Chloroflexota bacterium | reverse complement strand
ACAAAGATGGTCCCTTCCGGCCAAAAGCGCATGGATTGATACAAGCGGTAGGATGCGCTCCAAATGTCATATTGAGGTATCTCATGGGTACCATCCATGATCTCCAGTTCCCGATCCACGCTTTTGACAACACCATACATGGCGCAGACCGCGCCTTCTTTATAAGTGAAGTCGGTTTGAAATACCAATATGGGTTTCATAAAATTCCTTTTTTTTAAATGAAGGGGTTATAGAAGCGACCATGGTTAATAAAGGCGGATACGCCCAGGGCAGCGAGAAAAAGAAGGATTGAGACCAGAATGGCAGCATAATCCCGGCGCTGCAGTTTTCTGTAGGTGTACCAGGTGCGTGTATGGCTTTTTGCAAAACCTCGCAAGTCCATGGCATTGGAAATCATTTCGATGCGATCCAACGTAGAGAATATGAGCGGGATAATAATCAACAGGGCATACTTGAACCTGTCCAACGGCCTAGCCTTATGCGAGAGATCCAAACCACGGGCTTGTTGAGCCTGACTAATATCATGGTAATTGCGCTGGATATCGGGGAAATAACGCAGTGTCAGGGCAAAGGCGTAAGCAGCTTTAAAGTTGACTTTGACCCCATTCAGTGAAGATGCAAACTCACTCGGATTGGTTGTCAAAAGAAAAATAATACCCAAAGGAACAACCGAGGCATATTTGAAAAATTTTGTAAATTGATAGAATAACTGTTCCCAGGTCAATTTTAAGGAACCATACAAATTTCCGATCACATGGCGTGTTTTGTAGATTTCCACCCCCTGCTCAGGAGAAAAAAAGAATGAAATAACGGCGTTGGTGAAGAGGAAGATCAGGACGTAAACGATCATCAGGCGGATCTGCGAAAATTTGATCCTTGAAACCTTAAGAATGAGGAGTGAAAAAAGCATAATGAGCAGTATGATACGGATATCATAAGAATACATAACCGTGGATGTCAACAGTAAGAAACAAATCAGTTTGGTCAGACCTGAAAGCAGGTGGATGGGAGAATCTACTTGATTGTAGGAAAAAAGCTTCATTTTCGAGTTCATCAGTTTCTCATCCCCTTTTCGTAATCGATAAAACCCTGAACAAAATTCGTTCCATCTGGGATGCCTGCCAATTGAGCCAGCTTGAAAAGTGAGGTCTCTTTAAGATTGGCTTCTGCGATGACATGGGAATCGGTAAGGACAACCGATGCAAGGGTGTCGGCTATCTTCCTGCCCCCGGATAACACGATCGAGCGAGGGGTATATTCGAGCATCAGGTGCATGTCATGGGTGATCAGTATGATGGTCACTCCCCTCTTGTTGATCTCCAACAAGAATTTCATGATCTCGGTGTAGTGCAGAAAATCCTGACCTGCTGTGGGTTCATCGAGAATGAGGATCTTTGGATGAAGCACCAGGATGGAAGCGATGGTTACCCTTTTTTTCTGCCCATAACTGAGGGCAGAGATTGGCCAATCCTTGAAAGGAGCCAATCCGCAGGTCTTGAGCACCATTTCCACTCTATGGGAAATCTCATCTTCAGGTACATTTCGTAATCGTAACCCCAATGCTACTTCATCAAAGATCATGGATTTGGAAATCATCTGGTTGGGATTCTGCATAACCAGTCCAATGATCTCTGCCCTCTCCTTGATCGTCATGCCCTTGATGTCCTTCTCCTTATAATAAATGCTTCCCTGGTCTTCTTTTTCAAAACCGCAAAGCAGCTTGGATAAAGTGGATTTCCCCGCCCCGTTCTTGCCAATAATGGAGACCATTTCCCCTTCACGAATGTTGAAATTGATATCATCGAGGACTTTTTGAATGCCATCATAGGAAAAAGAGATATTCTTCATTCTTAATATGGAAGGATTAGTGTTGTGATGGTCATCCGGGGTAATGGCTTTGTACCAGGCTCTCAGAGCGTTTCTGGATCCCTCCAATTTTAAGGAGGTGATATGTCCCGGGAGCATTTTGCTGGTCACATGGATACCGGCGTATTTCATGGCTGTGACATAAAGAGGCTCACGGATGCCGGTATCCTTCAATATCATTGAGGAAACCAGCTCATGAGCATCCATATCTGCAATAATTCTGCCTTCTTTAATGACAATGACTCTGTCAATATCCCTGTGCAAGACATCTTCCAGCCGGTGTTCAATAATAATGATGGTCTTCCCGGAATTATTATGGATATCATCGATTATTTCGATGGCAGTTTTTCCCGTGGCCGGGTCCAGGTTGGCGAGAGGTTCATCGAACAGCAATATGGGCACATCATCGATCAGGACACCAGCCAGGGATGTCCTTTGCTTTTGTCCACCAGATAATTCAAATGGGGAAGAAGACAACCAGTTGTGCATGTCCACCATTCGGGCAACCTCTTTGACCCTGGTATGCATTTCCGCATGAGCCACATTGTCATTTTCCAATGCGAAAGCAATATCTTCTCCCACTGTGAGCCCGACAAATTGACCGTCGGAATCCTGTAATACGGTGCCGATCAACTTGGATAAATTAAATATATCCAGGCTGGTTGTTTCAATTCCATTAATCTTCAAACTTCCAGTAATAACCCCCTTGTAAGAGAAAGGGATCAAGCCATTCAGGCAGCGTCCAAGCGTGCTCTTGCCACTGCCGCTTGGACCCACGATCAATATTTTTTCTCCAGGGTGAATCTTCAGGTTGATGTCGTATAAGGTTGGTTCAGCCTGGCTAAAATATTGAAAAGAAAAATCCTGAAATTCGATAATGGCTTGTTCATTCATCAATATCAATATCCGATCCTACTGCATATTTGGAATTTTTAAAATCCGTCAAAAAGCCCAGACCCAATATTTTAATCGGGTCTGAGCTTTTATAAACTCAATGGAATTAAATTCCTGACCTTAAGCTTTGCTCAGACTGCCCTTCTTTGTGCGGGTTGCTGCATATGCGATCAACAACAAGGTGCCAATGACACCGGCGCTAATGGAGTTCATGACGAAAGCGGTAAAGCCTTGTGTGAAGACCAGGTTGACCGGTTCCGAATAGATGAGAATATCCAGGATTGGAGCAACCAAAATCCAGGCAATGGCATTACCAATAACCTGGATAACATTGAAGGTGATAATATCCTTGCTTTTGAATTCACCCTCTTCCACTCTGGTTCTCTTGTAGGCGAACCCAAAAATAAAACCGGAAACACCACTGGCTATAACCCAACTCCACCAAGGTGTTCCATACTGGACAGCATCACTGAGTGCATGACCGATGAAAGAGATCAGGGCACCTGCAATGGGTCCGAATAAAGTTGCAAAAAATGAACTGAGACCATAAGCCGTCTGAAAGCTTGTTTCAGGGATTGGTGAAGGAACCTTGACATACATGAATAGAAGCATAAAAATAGCCGCCCCAAGACCGGTGGCGACGATGGTTTTCGTGGAGACTTTAAATAAATCCTTCATCTTTTACTCCTTTTCTTTAAAATGAGATAATTGGGAAAAATACAATTTCTGAAAGTCAGTAAGTCATCAAGTCATAGGCTGCCTCCTCGAGTAATAGGACTATCTCACTTTTTCTGGTGTCCATCGATCGACTGTGATCCATATGAGAATAATGTGAACTGTTAACTTTTCAAGCAGACCTTAACACTTTTGAATAAAATTTACATTCTTCAATATACCAAATAAAATTGTATTATAAGGATTTAGAATAGTCAACCGGACATCACTTTCTTAGTGAAGATTAATGTGTAGAGATCTTTGAGACAGGCATGGTAAGAACATATTCCAAAACGCCCGTATGTGTTAATAATATATACACCTCTTGAAGATGGAGGTTACGAGATGATATATAATTACCTTAAAGGTTGCATCGGGAATAAGTTGGCAACGATTTGTACCAATCCGGCAGCAATTTTCAGCCGGGAACCTCAAAAATAATCACAGGAGCATCACATGGCAAACGCAAACGATCCCCTCCCAAACCATCTCCAAGCCTCCGACTGGTACCAGCAAGCGAAGTTTGGCCTGTTCATTCACTGGGGGGCTTATTCTGCAGCCGGAGTGGAGGCATCCTGGCCCATCATGGCGCCGGATCTTTCCGAGGCTATGTTCGGGACAAAGACCCGTATCACAGAAGATGACTACACCTCTTTGCCGGCGAAGTTCAACCCGATCGATTTTGATGCTGACAACTGGGTGCGTACTGCCCAGGAAGCCGGGATGCGCTATATCATCTTCACCTCCAAGCATCACGATGGTTTTTGTATGTTTGACGCCCCCGGCACGGACTACAAGATCACCAACACCCCTTTTGGCAGGGATATCTGCCTGGAGCTTTCTCAAGCCTGCGCAAAATACAACATGCACCTGGGATTCTATTACTCACCACCGGATATGCACCACCCGGGTTATCGTGACACCCGAAAACCTGCCACCAAGAACTGGCTGGGTGAACCTAAACGTAAAGAATGGGCAAGTTATCTTGATTATATGGAAAGCCATATTAGAAAATTGCTCACAGATTACGGGCAGGTCAGCATTGTGTGGTTTGATGGACTGGCCAACCACGGCAAGTATGACCCGGACCGCTTCCATCAATTGATCCGCAGCCTCAGCCCGGATACCCTTATCAATGACCGCCTGGGAGACGATTACGATTTTGTGACCCCCGAACAATTCATCCCCAAGCTGGGCATACCCATCCGTACGGGCAAGCCACCGGCTGGAGTTGACCCAGGGGGAGATGGATTCTTCAGGCTGGTAACTTCCCTGTTCAAAGTGCCCGGCCTGCGGGGATGGATCCGCAAACAATTAAAGAAGTATAACGATGGCACTCTTGCATTAACTCCCGTTCTGCAGGAGCCGTACCCATCGCCACAACGCTTTCAACCCTGGGAAACCTGCATGACGATGGGACAGAGCTGGGGATATAACCCCCAGGAAACAGACTGGAAAGCACCCGGGAGACTGGTCCGCAATCTTATCGAAGTCGTCAGCCGGGGAGGCAATTACCTGCTGAACGTAGGCCCCACAGAGCGAGGTACCTTCCCGCCTGAAGCGATCGAACGGCTGCAGTACATCAGCAAATGGATGCAAAAAAACGGCGAATCTGTGTACGGCAGCAGCTACACTCCTGTGCAGGGTGTAGACTGGGGACGTGCCACCCTCAAAGATGATCGCATCCACCTGCATGTTTTTGACTGGCCCAGCACCGGAAAACTGGAGATCCCCACCTTCCCCGTAACAGCCAACAAGATCAGCCTGCAGAGCGGGGAGCCACTGACATTTATTCAGAATGGGCAACAGCTTGAGGTCAGCCTGCCCAATCAAGCACCCGATGAGGATGTGTCTGTCCTGGTGATAGATACTTCTGACAACAAGGCATTAGAAGTTTATTCACCAGAAAAAGAGACCAGAACTTCCACTTTCCAATACATAAAAAAACAGGCCATTGCCAACATCGTCATCAATTCGATCCTGAATGGGCTGATCGCATTTTTCACTTACCGTCTGCGCGGCCCCATCCCCTATGCGGAAGCTGCCATTGATATCCTCATTACAGTTTTTATCATCGCCTACCTGATAAGCTGGCTGAGCATAGGCGGCACACACACAGAGATCATCAAAGGAAACCTGCCTGCGCCTGTTAAGGGTTGGCCCGGGTTGAAATTGCCACGCGGTGCCGGTTTGAGTATTCTGTATATCACGATGGTTTGCGTGATCCTCTTTGGTGGATTGTTCATGGATGTGTTGCTCTACCTGCTCGCCCCGGGAGGTATGAGCAATTGGGCATACATCGGGCTCAAGACACTTTACACCGGACTTTGCGCCGGCATGGCCTCCAGCCTGACCATTCAAAGCGTCGTGCGAACAAAACGAGCCAAATGATCGAAATCAGTCGGAAAGTGATCTGGATACTGATCAGTTATTAGTAATGCAGCACACCAAAAAGGAGATCAACATGGAGCGTCACGGGAGTGTTATCCAACTCAAACCTGAGAAACTGGAAGAGTATAAAAAACTACATGCCAATGTCTGGCCGGAAGTTCTCAGCATGCTGCGTGCCTGTAATATCCGCAATTATTCCATCTATTTCATGGACGGCTACCTGTTCAGTTATTTTGAATACCACGGGATGGATTTTGACGCGGATATGAAGAAAATGGCTGCCGATGAGCATACCCTAGCCTGGTGGAAGTTGACCGACCCCTGTCAAAAGCCACTGGATATGCGCCAGCCAGGTGAATGGTGGACCAGCATGGAAGAATTCTTTCACATGGATTAACAGGGTCGCTCTTAATGAACTCCCGCGAACGCATCCTGGCTGCCATCAATCACACCGAACCGGACAGATTACCGGTTGACCTAGGTGCTACACCCAGTTCGGGAATCTCTGCCATTGCTTATGATAATCTTCTTAGACGCCTGCCGCTCAAGGCCAAGCGAAATTGGGTCTACGATGTTGTACAGCAGGTGACCCAGCCATCCGAGGAAATACTCGACTTTTTCCGCATCGATGTCATTGATCTTGGGCGCACATTCAACACGCGGGATAGCGATTGGGTCGACTATACCCTGTCCAACGGTGGTACAGCCCAACAACCGGCCTGGTTTCGCCCCCACCAGCAAACGGATGGTTCCTTCCTAGCCTATGCAGACAATGAAGCCATCGCGACGATGCCTGCCACAGCGATCTCGTATGACCAGATTGTGTATCCTTTCCTGGACGGTTACCCGGCTCATTATGGCTCCAACCTTGACCATGCAATGGGACGCATCCATTGGGCTGCCCTTGTACATAGTCCCTGGGATCATGCCAGTGAGAAGGATTTCTGGAAGCAGCTGCGCACCAACGCCCTAAACCTGCGCGCAAACAGCTCGCGAGCCATCGTGCTCTCGGCCGGCTGCAACCTTTTTGCGTGGGGTACTTTCCTGCGACGTATGGACCATTTCCTGGTGGACCTGATGCGCCAGCCATGCGAAGTCGAACGTTTCCTGGATGCGCTCATGGAACGCCACCTGGCGTCGCTGGAAAAGATCTGCCTGGCAGTTGGTGATGTTGTGGATGTCATCCGCCTGGGGGATGACCTGGGTATGAATGGCGGACCCTTGATGAGTCCAGATACATATCGCAAGCTTTTCAAGCCACGCCACACACTTCTGTGCAACTTCATCAAAAACCACAGCCGCATGCACACCTTCCTGCACTCTTGCGGCTCAATCCATCAACTGATCCCCGACCTGATAGAGGCTGGTTTCGAGATCCTCAACCCCGTCCAGACCAACGCACGTGATATGCAACCTGAAAAACTCAAGCAGGAATTCGGGGAACAGGTCACTTTCTGGGGAGCAGGAGTGGACACCCGCTCCATCCTGAATATGGGAACTCCGCAACAGGTCAAAGAGGATGTGCGCCGCAATATCGAGATCCTGGCGCCTGGTGGTGGATTTGTCTTCAACACCATCCACAACATCCTACCGGATGTACCTCCAGAAAACATCCTGGCCATGTTCGCCGCCCTTGACGAATATCGCTGAGAGGCACGAACGATGGAGAAAAGGTATGACTAAAAAAGTATTTGTGAGTGGGTGTTTCGATATGCTGCATAGCGGGCATGTGGAATTCTTCCGCGAGGCTGCCAGCTATGGCGATGTTTATGTAGCCCTCGGATCGGATAAAACCATCCATGATCTTAAAGGACGCCCAACTGTAAACAGCGAGAAGGAACGACTATTCATGGTTCGGTCTGTTTCATGGGTCAGCCAGGCTTTCATTTCAAGCGGCTCCGGCACCCTGGATTTTGAAAGGGAACTACACCAGATACGCCCGGATTATTTCGTTGTCAATTCGGATGGAAATTTTCCCGAAAAAAGAGCCTTGTGCCAGTCTCTCGGGATCGAATACATCATCCTGGAACGCAAGCCATTCTCCGGGCTTGAATCACGTTCCACAACCACCTTGCGCGGGCAGGACTATCTGCCTTACCGCATTGACCTGGCAGGAGGCTGGCTTGACCAACCCTATGTCTCACAGCATCACCCTGGCCCAGTCATAACCATCTCACTTGAACCCACCATGGATTTCAATGAACGCAGTGGTATGGCTTCCAGTACGCGCAAGCATGCGCACGAGCTTTGGGGCGAAAAGATCCCCACAGGGAATTATGAGAAGCTGGCCAAAATATTATTCTGTTTCGATAACCCGCCCGGTACAAAGATCATATCCGGGTCGCAGGATGCCATCGGCCTGGTCTTTCCCGGCCTGACCTATATGTATTATAAGAATGGTTATTGGCCGACACGCATCCAACACCGCCTAGATGGATCCCTACTGCGCTTTGTGGAAAACGCCCTCTACCTAATTCCGCTTGGACCACGATATGATGACTATGATGTTCTGGTTGATACAGTCATCAACCCACAAAACACCAAAGCCCTGGCGGATGCAGCCGAGGCACATTGGGGAGCCATCCTGAAGCAGGATATCCAGGTTTTCGGGGAAAGTATGCGCAGAAGCTTTGAAGCACAAGTGACCATGTTCCCCCACATGATCAATGAGCGAATTTCCACCCTGATCGAGGAATATCGCCATCGTGCTCTCGGCTGGAAGTTATCTGGTGCCGGCGGTGGCGGATACCTGATCCTGGTCTGCGAAAATCCCATCCCGGATGCCATCCGTGTGGTTGCCCGGCGTGAGATCGAGTGAAATTTATTGAAATATTTTTATAACCAACAATCATCCATACCAGGAGCCAGTTTAATTTTAATTGATCTATATTCTTTTCGTACCTGACCAATATTTGATAAATGTGGTAAAGTTTCTGCATTATTTATCTGGCTGGTAACAGAGTAAGAAGCTTTCAGTTTTCAAGTCATCAAGACTGCAGTAAAAAATTTATCCACAACAAAAAAAGTGTATAATACATTAACTTACTTTTATATAAAACGAGGAGCGCAGCATGGCAAGTGTAACCTATTTAAATGTTGTCAAGCAATTCGGTGATGTGAGAGCAGTTGATGATGTCAGCTTTCATGTAGAAGACAAAGAATTCCTTGTGCTTGTAGGCCCTTCGGGTTGTGGAAAAACAACAGCCTTGCGTTGCCTGGCTGGTCTTGAGGAATTAACCAGCGGGGAGATCAAGATTGGTGACCGGGTGGTGAACGATGTTCCACCAAAGGATCGTGATATTGCCATGGTGTTCCAATCTTATGCTTTATACCCGCACCTTTCCGTTTATGACAATTTGGCATTTGGTCTCAAATTACGCAAGACTCCAACAGATGAGATCAAAAGGCGCGTCAATAACGCTGCAGAAATCCTGGGAATCCAGGATCTGTTGCAGCGCAAGCCACGCCAACTGTCCGGCGGACAGCGTCAACGTGTGGCTGTTGGACGTGCCATTGTTCGAGAACCCAAAGTTTTCCTTTTTGATGAGCCGCTTTCAAACCTGGATGCCAAATTGCGCGTGGCCATGCGTGCTGAGATCAATAAATTGCATCAAAGATTAGAAACCACCTTCATATACGTAACACACGACCAGGTGGAAGCCATGACCATGGCAACGCGAATAGCCGTGATCAACAAAGGGAGGATACAACAAATCGATAAACCACAGATGCTCTACGATTATCCTGCCAACTTGTTTGTAGCCGGATTTATTGGATCACCTGCGATGAATTTCTTCCCCGGCCGCCTGCGCAGAGAGAATGGGAAGATTGTCGTGGATACGAGCGATTTCATCGTTCCCTTACCTGTCGAGCGTATGACCTTATTTGAGAATTATGTGGGTAAAGATGTGGTTTTCGGAATACGCCCTGAGAATATTCATGATGCCAATTTCACACCACCCAACATTCATGGTGAAACCGTAAGCATCAAAGTGGATGTGACCGAGTTGATGGGTAATGAAATCTTACTTTACCTGGTAAGTGAAAAGAATAGCTGCGTCGCACGCGTAGACCCTCGTTCTACTTATCGTCCTGGCCAACAAGCCCAGGTTATTTTCGATATGGAAAAATTCCACTTATTTGATGGACAGACAGAATCTGCAATTCAATAAAACCTATGGAGGTGATATATATAAGAAATAAACCATATTAAGATGTTCTTGTTTTCAAAGAATAGAGATTACCTATTTTGTTCAAAATAAAGAGGAGAAAAATATAATGAAATCCAAGTTTTTATTTGTGGTAGGTCTGTTATTGATCGCCACGATGATCCTTACAGCTTGTGGACCCAAAGATTATGGTCCAGTAACGCTTACTTTCTGGGAGCAGGAAGGCGATGATGTTGATGTGTTCATTGACCAGTTGATCGCTGACTTCCAGGTTGCGAACCCGAACATAACT
>JBDRQK010000144.1:0-8852 GCA_043826315.1 Chloroflexota bacterium | reverse complement strand
CGCATCACCCTCGCGCATGTACATGACTACAACAACACGCAGGTAATAATATACCGAGATCAGCGAAGTAAGCACGCCAATGATCGCCAATCCGATGAAACCGCCTTCCACCACGGTGCGGAACAGGTAGAGCTTGCCGATCAATCCAAGCGTAGGTGGGATACCGGTCAATGAGAGCATGAAGATGGTCATGGCAGCTGCCAGGGCCGGATGTTTACGTCCCAGGCCGGCATAATCGCTGATTTCCAGTCCCTTGCCTTCGGCTTTTTCCAGAGCAATCACCATAGCCCAGGCTCCAAAAGAAGTGATCGCATACGCCACCAGATAGAACAGGGCCGAGGCAACCGAGTCATGCGCAACTTTGGGATTTCCAAATGAAACAAACGCCATCAGGATAAACCCGGCATGGGCTATGCTCGAATAAGCCAGCAAACGTTTGATATCAGTCTGGGCAATGGCAATCAGGTTACCGCCAATCATGGTCATGGCTGCCAAAGCCCACAAGACAGGCACCATGTCAACACTCAAGCTTGGAAATGCACTGACAAATATTCGCAAGAGAACCGCGAAGCCGGCTGCCTTGGCTCCCACCGCCATGAAACCGGTCACCGAAGTGGGCGCTCCCTGGTAGACATCTGGTGTCCACATATGAAAAGGCACCGCGGCCACCTTGAAGCCAAAACCAACCAGCAGCAAAGCCGCGCCGATCATGAGCAGGCTGGTGAGAGCTTCTCCACTGACCACACTGGCAACAATCTCACTTAACTGGGTTGAACCGGTAGCTCCAAAAGTCATGGCAATTCCGTAAACGACAAAACCTGTGGCAAAAGCGCCTAAAAGGAAATATTTAAGTCCGGCTTCTTCAGATTCCAGTCGCGGTCGTGCCCAGGCTGCGAGAACATAAAGTGGGATGGAAAGAAGTTCCAAGCCCAGAAAGATCACGATCAGGTTCGAAGCCTGCGCCATCAGGAGCATACCAGAGATGCTGAAGAGCATCAGGGTGTAATATTCGCCACGTTCGATACCCATGCGTTTCAGGTAACCATAGGCTATGGCAATACTTAACAAGCCTGTCGCCAGGAAAAGCACACTCAGGAAGACAGAAAAACCATCCACGGTGATCATGCCATTGAAGGCTGTCAACTCACGACCAGCCTGGGCAAGCACAATTCCCATCACAATGGCCAATCCAAAGGCAGCCAGCAGAGCAGAAATGCCTTTTCGCTGTTTTGAAATGAAGAGGTCCACCAGAAGCAAGGCGCAAGCCCAGGTGACCAGAACAATATTCGGTAAGAACGTATAGAAATCGGTTTGCGTCATCGGCAATCCCTTGTACCTTAGAGTGATCTAAAAAACTAATGCAAAGCCATTGAAGCTGTTTGGATGATCTTAACCAGGTTGTCCACCGCGGGAGCCATCAAAGCGAAGAAAGGCTTGGGGTAGAGACCGATCCAGAAGATGAATACCAGCAACGGAACCAGAGTGGCGATCTCGCGCCAATTCAGGTCCTTTAATTTCATGTTTTCTTCTTTATCCAGAGGTCCGAGGAACATTTTCTGGAACATATACAGGATATAGATGGCAGCCAGGATGACACCCAGGGCAGCAATTCCGGCAAACCAGGGTGATCCGATGGCATTGGAACCATATGCACCCAACAGGATGGTGAATTCACCCACGAAACCATTCAAACCCGGCAATCCCATCGAAGACAGGGCTACGATCAACATCAAAGATCCGTAAACAGGCATTACCTTCCATAAACCACCAAAGGCATCCATCTCACGGGTATGGCGGCGTTCGTAGATCATACCCACCAGGAGGAACAATGCGCCAGTGCTGAGACCGTGGTTGATCATTTGAAGGATACCACCCTGTATACCCATCGGGTTGAGAGCGAACAATCCCAGCATGACGAAGCCGAGGTGACTGACGGACGAATAAGCCACCAATTTCTTGACATCCTTCTGAGAGTAGGAAACCAGCGCGCCGTAAATAATTCCGATCACGGCCAAGCCAGCCATCCAGGGAGCAGCCGCGATAGCCGCCTGTGGAAAGAGTGGCAGATTGAAACGCAGGAATCCGTAAGTACCCATTTTCAAGAGGACACCCGCCAGGATGACCGAGCCAGCCGTGGGAGCCTGCACATGGGCATCCGGTAACCAGGAATGGAGCGGCCACATAGGTACTTTGATGGCGAAAGCTGCCGCAAAAGCCAGGAAGAGCCACATCTGCAAATCCGCGGGGATGGATCCGGATCTTGCGATCAGATCAGGCACGGAGAAGCTGTTCTGGTTGATACCGAGCCATAACACCGCGATCAACATCAGGATCGAGCCTGCCATTGTATACAGGAAGAATTTGACAGCCGCATAGATACGCTGCGAACCACCCCAGATGCCGATCAGGAAATACATTGGCACCAGTGTAAATTCCCAGAAGATATAGAACAGGAACAGGTCCTGTGCCAGGAAAACACCCATCATACCCACTTCCAAAAGCAGGAAGAAGATCATGAAGTCCTTGACACGTTCTTCAACCGCACTCCAGGTGGATAAAATGGAAATAGGGCTCAGGAAGGCCGTCAGCAGGACCAGCAGAATGCTCAGTCCATCCACACCGGTGGCATAGTTGATGTTCCAACCTGCCACCTGGATCCAGGGAATGTTCAATCCCAATTGCAAATTGACATCCGCTGCCTTAAAGAGGCTCAACACCCAGAGTGAAATGCCAAAGGTGAGCAGGGAAGCCAGCAGGGCTGTCCAGCGTAAAAGGTTCTTCTTTTCGGAGGGCATCAGCAGAAGAGCCAGAACGCCCAAGAGGGGAAAGAAGATGACCATATTGAGGGGATTCGTTAAGAAGTCCATAGTCCGTCCTCGTCGTAACTGTTATTTGAAGAGCAGGTACCCGAGAATGAGTACCACACCCAGAAGAACCGAAAGTGCATAACTGCGCACAAATCCATTTTGTAATCGCCGTAAGGCTGAAGAAGAACTCCTGGTGAGGTTTGCGAGGCCTGTGGAAATGGCGTCAATAATACCCAGATCGATCGGGTTTGCCAGGAAATTTGTAAACCAGCGGAAGAAACGGGCAATGACGGTGTCGTGCAGCCAATCATGCCAGAAATCCCAATCCACCCTCACTGCCAGGAAACGTGCCAGGCTCTTGTAAGGCTTGATGATCGCTACGCCATAGATCTCATCCACCCAATATTTGTTCTCAAAAACGGTAAATAAGGGTCCCAACATCTTCTTGAGTGGATCTATCTGACCTACTTGCACAGGATTGCGTCCGTATAAGAACCAGGACAAGCCAATAGCCAACAGTGCCAGCAGGGTTGAGATCAATGCCACAACCGGGTTCAAACCTCCCCAGGAGATGGAAAGATAGCCATGGATCTCGGCAGCATGTTCAGCGGTCAATTCAATGGTATGTTCCAGCCATTTCTCCAGGCTATGCACAAAGGGCAGATTGAGCGCCCCACCCAGCACGGAGGCAGCCGCCAAGACCATTAATGGCACAGTGATGACTTTGGGACTTTCTTCGGCATGTTCGGCAGCGGCATGGCGGGATTTGCCAAAGAAGACCATCCAGATCTGGCGACCCATATAGAAAGCCGTCAGGAAAGCGGCAATTGTCAGAAGAACATATACGACTGTATGATTTTTAGCCGCATCCAGAAGGATCTCGTCTTTGGACCAGAAACCAGCAAAGGGGAAGATACCGGCCAGTGCCAGTGAACCGATCATGTATAACCAGAATGTTACAGGCATCTGTTTGCGCAGTCCACCCATATTGCGCATATCACCCGGATCGAAAACTTCCTCATGAGGATCATCTGATTTGGTATGATGCACCAGGTGATGATGGCCGCGCTCCAAACCAAGAATTATCGATCCAGCCGATAGGAAGAGCAATCCCTTGAAGAAAGCATGTGCGATCAGGTGGAACATGCCAGCCACGTAAGCACCCATGCCCACTGCGGCGATCATAAAACCCAACTGACTTATGGTTGAGTAAGCCAGCACTTTCTTAATATCATACTGTCCGACCGCAATGGTGGCTGCAAACAAGGCGGTGATGGCACCCACCAGGGCCACAATATATTGGGCATCCGGAACCAGGCTGAAAATCGCCCAGGAGCGGGTTATCAGGTAGACACCAGCGGTAACCATTGTAGCGGCATGAATGAGCGCCGAAACCGGAGTTGGGCCAGCCATGGCATCCGGCAGCCAGACATACAGTGGGATCTGTGCTGATTTGCCGGTAACACCGATCAACATGAACAGGGTAATGGCCATGATCACACCCGGTTGGCTGGCAGCTATCTCTTCCGCTTTGAGGAAAACATCACCGAATTGCAGGCTGCCAAAGAACCAGAACATGGTAAAAGCTGCCAGCAGGAAACCGAAATCGCCGATACGGTTGGCGATGAAGGCTTTATTACCAGCATTTGAATTTGCCCAACTGGGTCGTCCGAGCGTATCCATGTCGTACCAGAAACCGATCAGCAGGAAGGAACATAAACCGACACCTTCCCAACCCACAAAAAGCATCAGGTAGCTGTCGCCACTGACCAGGATCATCATCATGGCGATGAAAAGGTTAAGGAAAACAAAGAACCGGGCGTAGCGTTTGAGATCATCTTTAAAGCGCACATCTTCATGCATATAACCGATAGCGTAGATATGAATGAGTGTGCCCACACCGGAAACCACCAGCATCATGGTTACCGAAAGTGTGTCCACGCGGAAAGTCCAAGGAATATCCAGATTGCCGATCTTGATCCACTCAGCAAAAGGTATGCTATGTGCCTCACCACCACCAGCCAGTAATGAATACCCCAGAAGAACCGAGACAATAAATGCCAGCCCTGAGGCTGCGCTCGCTACGGTGCCGATGGCTTTTTCATTCATACGCTGACCGAAAATGATATTGATCAACAATCCCACTACAGGAAGGATGACAATTAGAGGTACCAGGTTGAAGAACAGTCCAGAATTATCCATAGGTTACCCTTTTAGACTGCTCATCTGGTCAACGTCAATGCTGTGCTTGCTGCGGAATATGGCCACGATCAATGCCAGTCCGACCGCCACTTCGGCAGCCGCTACTGTCATCACAAAGAAGACAAAGATTTGACCGTCAAGCACTCCATAGGAATTTGAAAAAGCCACGAATGCCAGGTTGGCTGCGTTCAGCATCAGTTCGATGGACATAAAAACGATCAGCGCATTGCGGCGAATGAGAACTCCCAGGGCACCCATTGTAAATAAAATGGCCGAAACTGTAATGTAATAAGTCAGGGGAATTGTGCCTTCCATTAGCCCGCGGCTCCTTTCTCCTGCTTGGTCAGTACAATTGCGCCGATCATGGCAACCAGGAGCAGGATGGATGTAACTTCAAATGGCAGCAGATATTGGTTGAAGAGGCTTAAACCCAGGGTTCGGATGGCATCCACTGAGTTGACCTGAGCAACAGGTTGGTCTATTGCAGTGGTCAGTTTTAGGCGCTGGAAGAGCAGAAAACCAGCTTCAAAAAGGAGAATGGCAGCCAATCCAATGGCAAGTGGTCGTTGCCAGGGTAGAGATGTCCCTTTGGGTAATTTTTCAGCACCCAGCAACATAATTACAAACAGGAATAGCACCATGATTGCGCCTGCGTAGACAGTGATCTGGGTAAAAGCTATGAAGGGAGCTCCAAGGAGAAGGTAAAAGATGGCTACGCATGCAAAATTCAGCACAAGGAACAAGGCTGCATATACCGCACTGCGGCTGACAAGCAAACCTAATGCACTTAATATTGATGCCAGGGCTAATATAATAAAAAAGATGAGCATAGAATCCATGGGCACCTCAATCCTGTGGATCTTTCATTTCCGGTACCGAGCGGGTGTAAATACCCGGTTGAACCTTCTGGGGAGTCGGCAAAGTCCCTGCAGGAGCAGGTTCGATCAGCATATCTTTTGGGTAGATGGCATCCCGGCGGTTATTAAACGATAGCTCATAGTTGTCACCCAAAACGATAGCTTCCGTAGGGCAAGCATCTTCACAAAAACCGCAGTAAATACAGCGCAGCATGTTGATCTCATAAGTGCTGGCATAACGATCTCCGGGTGAGAAACGGGCTTCATCTGTGTTTTCTGCAGATTCAACAAATATGGCATCTGCCGGGCAAGCAGCTGCACACAGTGCACAACCAATGCATTTTTCCAGCCCATTATCATACCGTTTTAAGACATGCCGACCACGGAAACGTGGTTTGACCGGTTTTTTTTGCTCCGGATACTGCACCGTGACCGGCTTTTCCAGCATCATCTTGAACGTGGTGCCTAGCCCACGTGCAAGCTCAATCAGAGGCTCAATGACGCGCATTGTCTTTCCTCCTCAACACACGGTCGACCATACCAACCGCAAATAAACCTACCAATATTGACAATACTGGAATTCCCCACAAAAAGCTGGCATTGATCTTTTCCGCCAGGATGATCCCAACTGCGGTTATGAAAACCAGGGCCAGGGATATGGGCAGGAGCAGTTTCCAGCCAAACGCCATCAAGCGGTCATAGCGTATACGCGGGTAGGTTGCCCGCACCCAGATCATCCCGAACAGCAGGATGATGATCTTGATAAAGATGTAGACCGGTCCCAGCCATGGGGTTTGATCAATACTGAAGAACGTATTGGATAGGAACCAGAATTCCCGGTAACCTCCAAAGAACAGTGTGGCACCGATAGCGCTGATAGCGATCATCTTGGTGTATTCAGCCATGAACAACAATGCAAATTTCATGCCGGAATATTCAGTGTGGTAACCTGCTGTCAATTCCTGTTCAGCTTCAGGCATATCGAAAGGTGCCCGGTTCACTTCTGCCAGGGTAGCGATCAGGAAGATCAGGGTACCTGCAGGCTGGAGAACCACAAACCACATGTTCTTCTGGGCTTCAACAATATCCAGCATGCGCATTGAATTCGCCAGCAATATTGCACTGATAAATGAAAGACCCAGTGTTAATTCGTAAGAGATCATCTGGGCCGATGAACGCAGTCCACCCATCATGGCATATTTGTTGTTGGACGACCACCCCGCCAGGACAATACCATACACCGCAATGGAAGCAATGGACATGATATATAGAACACCAACATTGATATCCGCAATATAGGGTGTAATTGTGCGTCCGAATAGATTGAAAGATTGTTTACCCCACGGGACCACTGCCGTGATGACGATAGCCGGAACCACGGTTAACACTGGAGCCAGGAGGAATAATAATTTATCCGCCAAGGCCGGGGTTAATTCTTCTTTGAAAATCAACTTGACTGCATCTGCGATTGGCTGCAGGATGCCAAACGGGCCTGCCCGGTTTGGACCGATACGGGACTGAATACGAGCCAGTGCTCTGCGCTCATACAGCGTCAGGTAGGCAAAGCCTCCCAACAGTATCAGTGTCAAGACAAATCCTTTGATGATCCATTCAAGTATCAAAGTAAAGTCCATGGACGCCTTTCCTTAGACAGCTTTCAAATTGACAGCTGCCGGAGCATTGATGAATATTCCCATACTGCGCGGCAGGAGTGCGACGGACGCAGGTACTTTCTCGTCCACGAGTACCTTAACCATGGTTGCCGTGCCATTAACTATCAATTCCACGGTATTGCCCATCTCAACCTTGAAACGCCTGGCAGTGTCGGGATGCAGGGTTACGCTGGCTTCACCAATATGCGCATGCAGGATCGTTGACGGAAGGACAGTCACTCCGCGGTCGTAAAGTTGACTGACAGGGACTGCTAATAATTCAGAATCGTTCGGGCGTTTGCTTTCAAAAGGTTTCAAACCGGTACTATTGATTTCTTTCTTCGACAAAGCCAAGCGTTTTCCCAAACCCAGGGTATTTTCGTATGTGGTGCCGCCATAATATACATCTCCACGCCCTACCAATGGCCATTGTGGACTTACTTCTGCCAGGTTCGCGTAGGAAATGTCTTCGAATGATTTATATTTTGCAACGATCAAATTCATTATCTTCAAAGCTGAAATGCCTTCCAGTTCAATACCGGCTTGTTGGGCAAGGCTGGCAGTGATGGCAAAATCCGGGCGTGATTCACCTTGTGCTGGAACAACGGGGTAGAAGCGCTGCACACGGCGCTCACCGGAGGTGAATGATCCCTCCCGCTCTGAGAAAGCCTGGGCAGGTAAAACCACATTCGCCAGACGGCTTGTTTCCGTCTGGAAGAGTTCCTGGACAATCACAAACCTGGCAGTTTTCAGCGCTGCAACCAGAGCAGGGTCATCTCCAGCAGGATCACAGGCGACAATATAAACCAGTTTATTATCAAAGGCAGCCGTTAGGTCTGCGTTGGTCTGGAAACCCATTTCCCAGGCACCCTGGTCGTTGGCATGCGTCCAGACACCGATCAAAGCACTGCCATCTTTTCCAGCATGGCTAGTCTTTTCCAGCAGTCCGGTACAAGCTTCTGCCAAAGAGGTTGACCCTTCCAGACCCAATCCGTCACTTCCATAAAGGACTACCAAATTCTGAGCCGAGGCAATCGCCTGTGCAGCTGCCTGTCCTGCTTTGGAGTCCTGCAGGGATTGGATGGTTGGGGACTCATCACCATAACCATAGCGAATGACATGGGAGGCGTATTTTTCAAGTTTGGTCTCACGCCCGCCAGCCACGATCAGGGTCGCACCCCGTTCAGCAGCCTGCTTGATACGCAGATACCAGAGTGGTGCTTCATTATACAAGTCGGAGGCAACCACCAGGATACAGGTGTCCGCACCCACCTCTCCAAAGTTGGTATCCTTGCTCATACCAATTTGGGTTGTGAAACTTCCTCCACCCATAT
>JBDRQK010000143.1:0-4206 GCA_043826315.1 Chloroflexota bacterium | reverse complement strand
TGAACGCTATGCCACCCATCACCATGAATTTATTCTGTCTTATAGCGATCTACCCACCACCATCCAAAAAATGGTAAACCATTTTGGGGAGCCTTACGCGGATAGCTCTGCATTACCCCTATATCTGTTGTCCAAGATCACGCGTCCTTATGTCACAGTGGCGCTGAACGGGGATGGTGGCGACGATATTTTTGCAGGGTATATGCGTTATTGGCTGGATCCGTGGGCGAACGCCTACCTGCACCTGCCTGGTTTGCTCACCCGCCGAATACTGCCATCGATCATTGACCTTCTCCATGACCGCGCTGACAAGCCGGTGGGCGCCAGTCTGGTTAATGGCTTGAAACGACTGGATCAGTTGACCCGGATCGATAGTCGCGCCAGCGTCCTGCGCTGGGGATCTTATTTCTCCCCGGATCAACGTCGCTGTCTGTGGCGGCGGGAATTTTGGCAGGAAACCGGAGCACATAATGCTGAAGAGTGGTTGATCACACGTTATGATGAACTCCCGGATAATGCCGGGCGCCTGGATCGGACGCTAAATTGTGATGTGAATACTTACCTGCTAGGAGATTTACTGGTCAAAGCTGACCGTATGAGTATGGCAGCTTCGTTGGAAACCCGCTCGCCTTTTCTCGATTATCAGTTGGTGGAGTGGGCTGCACGACTTCCTGAAAACTTGAAAATGCATGGTCGGCAAGGAAAGCATTTACTGAAACGGGCTTTTTCCGGATATCTTCCTGCTGAAGTTCTGCACCATCGCAAACAGGGTTTTGGTATCCCGCTTGGTGCCTGGTTCCGGGGACCGCTGGCAGATTGGACAACCCAGACCTTGTTGGGAGGAAATAACCCGTTGGCAATATGGTTCAATACGGGTCAGATCGAAACCATGCTGGACGAACACAATAGCGGTCATTTGGATCATGGTAAACGCATTTGGGCGCTGGTCATGCTAAGCCTGTGGTTGGAAGGATGACTCCTCAACAGACATGAATAGCAAATCCCGTATATTACACGTGATCGATAATACTGTCTCAGGAGGGGCACAAAAACAGCTGGAATCGATATTTAATGGATTGCACGGCGAGTATTCTTTTTCTGTTGCTGTTCTGGGACGGGTTGGTAAGTATACGGATATTTACAAATCCTTGGGCGTGGCAGTATATCAGATCAAGAGGCGCAGTAACATCTCGGACGTAAGCTCCTTCCCGGTATTGATAAATCTTATACGCCGGGAAAAACCAGATTTGATCCATGCCCACCTGTTCAAATCCATGATCTTTTCAGCACTGGCATCCAGATTTACCAATACCTCTTGTATATTGCATGACCATTCGGGGCTGGACCCGGATAGCTTGAAATTTTACTTTCCAAACTTTTTTTTCCGCACACTGTATTCTAGTGCTTTTCAACTTGCCATATCCACCAGTACGCGCTTACTGGGTTTGACACCGGAGATTTGTAACGGGTATGTTCAGTATTTTCATACACCGGAATCCAAAGTTGAAATGATTCCCAATGCTATTGACTTGGAAAGGCTGAAGACTTATGAAGCCAGTGGCAGGATGAATTTGCGAACCGAATTGGGGTTGGCTGACTCATGCAAAATGATCGTAATGGTGGGACGTCTGGCTCCGGAAAAAGATTGGCTCACATTCTTGAAGGTTGCCGGACGCAACCCGGACCCGTGGCGATATGCTTTTGTTGTGGTCGGGGTGGGGGGGTTGGAAAAGGAATTGCGGAAAACGGCAACCGATCTTGGTCTTGCAAACGTCCATTTTGTTGGGGATCGCCAGGATGTGCCTTCCATTTTGAAGGCAGCAGACCTCTTCTTGCTGACATCCTCCCGGGAGGCATTCGGGATCGTTCTCCTGGAGGCTATGGCAGCTGACTGCCCGGTGATCGCTACCCGCACAGCCGGACCTGCAGCCATTATCCAATCGGAAAACAACGGACTGTTGGTGGAGGCTGGTGATGTGGATGGCTTTGTAACCAATTTGGGTAGAGTGCTGTCGGATGCCAACCTGGCAGCCAGACTGATCCACAATGCCCGAATATCGCTTCAGCAATATGATCTGCCTGTTGTCTCCAAGCGCCTGTCTGAAATTTATACACAGGTGCTTAAAACCCCCGGAGTCCGCCTGAAATGACCGAACCTGTTCTTTCTGCACGATCAATTAATAAAAAAATCTGGAATGCGATCAAGATAATTATTGCCATCCTCCTGATCGGATATGTCATCTCGTTAACAAATGTGCAGCAATTGAAGCAAACTTTTCAAGATCTGTTGCCAGGTTGGTTGATGATCAGTGTTGTTTTATTCTTTCTGATGATCATAATCAAAGGGCTTCAATACCGGGCATTGATCAACCCTCAACTTTCTTTCTGGAATGTCTTAAATATAATAGTTCTGCAAAATGCCATCTCCAACTTCATCTCCAATACTGCCGGAGTGGTATCTTATTTCTCCATGTTCCGTGAGGAGCATGGTGTTAAGGTATCCCGTTCAGCGGTTGTATTTATCATTGTAAAAGTAGGCGACCTGGTTGCCATCCTGCTTATATTGCTTTCTTCCCTGTTTTTTGTCTGGCCTCGGGTCGGTCCTCTGCATGTTCTTATACAGCTATTGATCATCGCGATATTTTCAATCCTGGGATTGTTCTTAGGGGCGGTGATCTTCCGCCAATGGTTCGTCGGGATCTTGCGAAAAACTCTGAATAACATAGGTTTGCTGAAATTTTCACCAGCGCAAAATGGTCTCACAGCGCTTGAAGCGATCGTCGTTCAAGACCCGCACCAGATCCAGCGCATTTTATTACGCTCTGGATTCTATTCATGGTTGTATTTCGCCTGCGCAATGACCTGGTCATATTCAGTTATCCAGGCTTTTCAGATTCCCATCGATCTTCCCGGCATCCTGTTTGTTTCTGCAATGAGCCAGATCATTTCCTTTATTCCCATCCAGGTGTTTGGAGGGCTGGGTGTGACCGAAGTCACTGCCATGTACTTATATGGTTTATTTGGTATCCCGGTAGGGATGCTCAGTGCAGCTTTGCTGGGAATACGTGTCTACAACACCCTGTTGAATGGATTGACCCTGTTGTATATTCCATTTGGAAGGTCCAGATCATGAGGCTGGTTATCAGGATGAGTTAGTTCATATGGAAACCGATCTTTGAAAACCTTTGCCCTGGCTGGAGAGGCCTTCAGTCGAAATATTGGTGACCAGGCCATCCATACCTGCCTGGGTTACCTGCTCAGGCAGCAGGATGCCAGCCTGAATATCCTGTCCCTGGATATCAGCCGACGATCAGCCCTGTCGGATGGATCAACCTCATCTGCCAGGTACCGGGTTTTCTCCAGTCTGAAGGCTTTAACCGGGTTTAGTTCCGTCCATTCCCTGGCCAATCTTGTCGTTGATCGGGTGCAGAAAGCGCGGCAGCAAGACCGCATCTGGAACCCTGTTTTTGAAAGAATTGACGAGCTTGTGATCGGTGGGGGGCAATTGCTCATGGATAATAACCTGGACTTTCCTTTGAAGTTATTCAACCTGACAGATCTGGCCAGTGAAAAGAAAATTCCTTTTCACATATCTTCCGTTGGTGTTGGGAGATCCTGGTCTTCTATGGCAAGCCATCTGTTCCAGCCGGTGTTGGCAAATGCCAAAAGTATTACCCTGCGCGATGAGCTATCCCGGGAGAGATTGAAGAAATTCTATCCTGATGTCCAGGCACGGGTTACATTTGACCCGGCTATCATGGCTGCAGAAGTATATACCAGCGCGCTGGGAGAGAGGTATGCGGATACGGTTGGCCTGGGTGTTATGAGTCGTGAAGATGTAAATTCCCGCTTGCTGCCTGGGCAACGGTTTTCAACACAGACATGGTTGGAACTTTGGATGGGACTTATATCAGGGCTGGTGGGACAAAAGATGAGTGTGGAATTGTTCACTACGGGCAGCCCGCAGGATGAGCGGTTTGCGAGACTTCTGTTTGAAAAGGTACAAGACCGCGGTTGGGATATCATCCGTTTGGCACCTTGCCCTGTAAAAGCCGTCGATCTGATTTCAAGAATGCTGAGTTACTCATTGGTGATCGCCACCCGGCTGCATGCTACCATTCTCGCAAATGCATTCGGTATTACATCTCTGGGATTGGCTTGGGATGAAAAAGTAAATTCATATTACCAGGATACAGGCCAGGCGGA
>JBDRQK010000142.1:0-22099 GCA_043826315.1 Chloroflexota bacterium | reverse complement strand
TGATTGCAATTCCCGACGCTTAATTGTCGATGGCAAAAATATGCGTTGTAACCGGAATTTCCCGGCTTGTTCGGGATTAATTATTTCCTCAAGTTGAATTAACAAACCCTGGTTGGTAGGACGACACGAAAGCAGTTTCATCGGTAAATAATTCTCACCCAGATAAATCTCTGCACCAGGTAAAATCGCATCTTCGTAGTTGCCATCGATTTCCACCAATAACTCGCCCTTCACCCCGTGAGGGCGGCGAATAAAACCAGCTTCTACATAAGCAGGCTCGCCAGCAGAAGGCGAGCCTGCCGGTTGGTTTTTAATACCGGGATTTGTACGCTTATGGTTCAACAACATCCAATGTAACTTGTTGCCCATCACGTTCAGCGGCTACTCTAAGTAACGTTCGGATGGAATTTGCTACACGACCACCTTTTCCAATGATCCGACCCATATCATCCTTATCTACACACAGTTCAAGGGACACATGGCGACCGCGCACAAGCTCGTGTACTGTCACTTTCTCAGTATGTTCAACCAGTGATTTAGCGATATATTCTGTTAATTCTTTCATAAAAATTCCATACGAACTATCGGTTAGTTCTTGAATCAACGACATTCTCCTGGCTATTTGCTTCAACTTCAGCCAGTAATGTTTCCAAGGATTCTCCAGCTTTTAACCTGGCATAACGGTCAAGCAAACCATTGGTCCTGAATAGCTGGGCAACCGATTCGGTTGGTTGAGCACCCTTGTTCATCCAATCATAAACTCTTTCTTCCTTTACACTAATTGTTGCGGGTTGTGTGCGCGGATTGTAGAAACCAATAATCTCCAGGAAACGGCCATCACGCGGACTTTCCTTATCCGCTACAACAATGCGGTAACTTGGCTGGCCTTTCAGACCAACACGGCGTAAACGAATTCGTACCATCGAAGTCTATCTCCTTAAACAAATATATGCGGCATCTTCCCAACCAACAAAATATTGTTGAGTTGATACAAGGTTCAATTTTGCAGTTCATATGGAAAGATGAGGTGCACGAAGGATGTGCTTCTTTCCAGAAAACTGTCTAACCAAACAGACGTGAAAGACCACGTCCGCCAGTTTTATTAATTGTTTTAAAAAGGCGCTTCATATCCTGGTATTGTTTCATCAATCGATTGATATCTTGAACATTCGTACCAGATCCATGTGCGATCCGCCTTCTCCGATTTGCATTTAATATTTCCGGATGTCGACGTTCTTGAACCGTCATTGAGCAAATGATAGCTTCGGTTTTTTTCATTTGATTCTCAACATCATCTGGAGATATGTTGTGAGTTTTTTGGCCAAGTCCTCCTGGAAGCATATCCAACACCTGGCTCATTGGACCCATTTTTTTGGCTGAATGCATCATATCTGCCAAATCTTCAAAGCTAAAATCACCGGTGGATAGTTTCTTAGCCTGGTTCTGGGTCATATCATTATCGAAAACCGATTCGGCTTTTTCGATCAAGCCAAGCATATCACCCATTCCCAATATCCGGGAAGCTAGCCGCTCTGGATTATACACCTCCAGAGCCTCTAATTTCTCCCCAATTCCAATGAATTTTATTGGAACACCTGTCACCGTGCGAATTGAAATCGCGGCGCCACCACGCGCGTCTCCATCCATCTTGGTAAGGATGAGACCAGTTGGAGAGATCGTATCTCTGAATCCTTCAGCTATGTGTAAGGCTTCCTGCCCAACCATGGCATCTACAACCAGCAAGGTCTCAACTGGAGGCACTTTACTGATTATCGCCTTTAATTCATCCATCAAGGCGTTATCCATTTGTGAACGACCTGCAGTATCGATGATCATGATACTAAAACCGCCATCTTGTGCTTTTAGATATGCCTTCTTGATAAGGTCAGGTGGTTTTAAGTTTAAATCTGTAAATACCGGTACATCCAAACTTTTCCCTAATATTTGTAATTGTTGGATGGCAGCAGGACGGTAAGGGTCCCCTGCCACAAGCATAATTCTTTCACCTTTTGAGCGAAGTAAGTGTGCAAGTTTCCCAGCTGCAGTAGTTTTCCCAGAACCTTGTAAACCTACCAAAAGGATAACTCGAGGCCGTACTCCGCTTAAATTTAACCCTGCCGGTTGCCCAAGGGTTGTGATCAATTCTTCGTTGACAATTTTTATGATCTGCTGACCCGGATTCAAAGCTTTTGAGACTTCATGTCCAATTGAGCGTTCTCGCACCCGTGAAACGAAATCTTTAACAACCGAATAATGAACATCAGCTTCCAATAAAGCAAGACGAACTTCACGCATGGCTAAATCAACATCGGCGGTAGAAAGCTTTCCTCTTCGCCGTAATTGATTGAAAACCTGATTAAGTCTGCCTGTTAATGTTTCGAACATGTGGTTCCTGAATTATTAAACATAAGCCCAAGAGTGCCCGATTTTAGCCCAGAACCTTTTTATGGTCAAGGAATTATTGAAATCTCAGAAAATTTATTTGACGGAATCCTTCTAGTCAAGTATAATTCAACTTCGGCAAATTTTCGAATATGGAGAAACTGAAATGGACACGATATCAACCACCGCGTCTGAAAACGCGATACAAACAAAAACAAAATTATCAGGCAAGGTGATCAAAACTACATTGGCAGGTGCAATTGTTGACGTTGGTCAGAATCTTCCTGGAGTAATTCACATATCTCAGTTGAAGGCTGAATCTGTTAACCGTGTAGATGATGTTCTCCATGTCGGGCAGGAAGTGGAAGTGTGGGTCCGTCGCGTTCGAGATGATCGCATCGAGCTTACCATGATTGAACCTATGGAGCTCGAATGGCGTGAGATCAAGAACGATATGGTAGTTAAGGGGAAGGTTACTCGCCTGGAATCGTATGGAGCATTTATTGAAATCGGCGCTGAGCGACCAGGGTTAGTTCATGTTAGTGAGCTCACTCATGGTTTCGTGAAATCCCCGAGCGAAATTCTTCATGAAGGCGACGAGGTTGAGGCGAAGGTTCTGGAAGTCAATCGTCGTAAAAAACAAATTCGTTTGAGCATAAAGGCAACTCAACCACAACCTGTAGAAGCTCCTATAGAAAAGAGAGCTGAAGCTCGCAAAACTCAAACCAGAAAACCAAAGGTTACAAACTTTTCCGATGATGCTGTGAAAACTGAAGAATCATCTGAACCTGAACGAACCGTTTTTGAGATTGCTTGGCAACAAGCACTGGACCGAGCTGATAGCAAAAAAAATCAGAAAACAAAAAGAACAAAAAACACGGACAAAGATCAGGAAGACATTTTAAACCGCACCCTTGAAACACGTTTACCCACCGGGTAAAAGGAAATATCACCAGGCGTCTAAAAATGGTTCTGGAAAAAATTTGGTAATCGTATAGATAAAAAATGCATAAATTAAAAAAACGCAAAAGAGTTCTTTCCTATGAACTCTTTTGCGTTTAAATAGCATAGCTTATTTTTCAGAATTTCTGTCATTATCCAAATTAATTAATTTTTTTGTTAAAAAAATAGACATTCCTGGCAACAAACCAATGTTCTTTCTGTTGGTCTTTTTAATCTATATAACGACCTTGGGGTATAATTATCAGGTTATGTCGTGGTTGAAGTATATATTCTCCACGATTCTTGATCTTCAAATAAATATCTCATCCGCAAGTATTATTTGGTGAGAACCAGGGAAATAATCGATTCTGTTTCCCCCGTTCCCACCAATTATTGAGAAGTTAATTTCCAAAGGAATTTTAATATGGAATCTGAAAACAGCCAATCTATCGCAAGCGAATTCATTGGTTCTGTCCAATTGGTTGATATTGACCAGCAAATGCGTACAGCCTATATTGAATACGCCATGAGTGTTATTGTTGCCCGTGCGTTACCAGACGCACGAGACGGATTAAAACCTGTCCATCGACGAATCTTATTTGCCATGCAAGAATTGGGGATGCGATCCAACAGTGCGTATAAAAAATCTGCCCGTATTGTTGGAGAGGTTTTAGGTAAATATCACCCCCATGGAGACGCAGCTGTTTATGAATCTATGGCTCGTATGGCCCAGGATTTTTCCATGCGTTATATGCTAGTGGATGGACAGGGAAACTTTGGTTCAATAGATGGAGATTCTCCGGCCGCGATGCGCTATACCGAGGCACGCCTTGCAAAAATGGCTGAAGAAATGCTGACAGACATTGATAAGAATACTGTAAATTTCATAGACAACTTTGATGGTTCTTTACAAGAACCCCAGGTACTTCCTTCACGACTTCCCAACCTCCTTCTCAATGGTTCAAGTGGTATTGCCGTCGGCATGGCAACCAACATTCCTCCACATAACTTGAAGGAATTATCAACGGCGATCAATTATATGATAGACAATTATGACATCATTGATGACATCCCGGTTGAAGATCTGATGAAATTTGTCACAGGACCAGATTTTCCCACAGGAGGAATTATTGTTGGGAGAGAGGGAATTGAACAGGCATATGGTACCGGAAAGGGACGAATTGTTGTGCGTGGAGTGGCGCACATCGAAGAAATGAAGGCTGGAAGATTCCGAATTGTAATTACCGAAATCCCATATCAGGTAAATAAGACAACTTTAATTGAACGCATTGCTGATCTGGCACGATCTGGCAAGATCGACGCCATTTCAGACTTACGCGATGAATCCGACCGTAGAGGCATGAATATTGTTATCGAACTAAAGAAAAATGCCCAACCCAAGAAAGTACTTAATCGATTATATAAATACACCGCTCTGCAATCCACTTTCGGTGTCAGTATGCTGGCATTGGTGGATAATGAACCACGCACATTGCCTTTAAAAAAATCACTATTAATATTTATTCAACATCGCCAGGAAGTGATTACCCGGCGGATTCAATTTGACCTTGATAAAGCCCGTCACCGGGCGCACATTTTGGAAGGTTTATTAATCGCCCTTGCGAATCTGGATGATGTTATTGATACCATTCGTACATCACCAGATGCTGAAATAGCAAAGGAAAGATTGATCACACGCTTCAATCTCTCAGAAATCCAAGCACAAGCCATTCTTGATATGCAATTACGCAGACTGGCTGCATTGGAACGCCAGAAGATTGAAGATGAATATAAGCAAATCCAATCTCAAATTGCGTACTTTGAAGACCTGCTTGCTGATCCTAAAAAAATTCTGGCGATCATCCAGGAAGATATGGTTGAGATTACTGAAAAATATGGAGATGAACGGCGAACCCGGGTTGCTATCGAAGCCAGTGAAAATTTCAACGAGGAAGATCTTGTAGCAGATGAAGCAGTTCTTGTTAGCATGACCGCACGGGGTTATATTAAGCGCGTCCAAGTTGCAGCCTATCGATCACAAGGTGTGGGAGGCAAAGGTGTCACCGGACATTTAACCAAACAGGAAGATGAGGTGATCAATCTTATTCCAGCCCACACGCTTGATACAATGCTATTTTTCTCTGACCGAGGAAAAGTTTACGCAGAAAAAGTATACCAAATACCAGATGCGGATCGAACAAATAAAGGAATTCCATTGGTCAATATCCTATCCCTCGATCCGAGTGAGGTTATAACAGCGGCTGTATCCGTTCCTAAGTTTGACGAAGGGAACTTCATTACCCTGGCTACTTCCAAAGGTCGCGTTAAACGCATGTCGCTCTCCGCACTTTCATCAGTCCGTCCTTCTGGTATTATTTCTATTAATTTGGCTGAAGGTGATGAATTGGGTTGGGTGCGCCTAACTAATGGCAAGGACGAAATTATTCTTGTCACCGAGCATGGCCAAGCACTTCGTTTCAGCGAAGATAAACTCCGCCCAATGGGTCGAACAGGAGCTGGTGTGAGAGGCATACGCCTGGATGCGCAGGACAGACTCACCAGCATGGAAGTTGTCGAACCTGAAGGATCCCTGCTTGTGATCACAACCAAAGGATTCGGAAAACGTACGTTATTAAGTGAATACCCTTCAAGAGGACGGGGAGCCAAAGGTATTGCTACCACCAACAAGAAATCCCTGGATGTGATCGGACTTATCGCATCTGCCAGAGTCGTTCAAACATCGGATGACATAACGATAATGTCAGCCAACGGACATGTTCTTCGGGCCAAAGTTAAAAACCTACGCCTTGCTGGTAGAACAACTCGGGGTTTGAAGATGATGGATGTTAATGAAGGAGATCGAGTAGTTTCACTGGCACGTACATCCAGCGCAGAACTAGAAAAGGTCGGGATCGTAAGCGTTGGGGAGGATGAAGCCGGTTTGGAAACGGACCGCCAAACTAGATTCCCTGAACAGAAGGAATAAGAGTCTAAAGGAAGGAGGGAACCATCCTGCCGGTTACCAAGAGTAACATCATTCCAAGCAGACATATTACCGATAAGAGCATCACCAGAATAATGAACAATTGCACTGGTTTTAATCCCAAGAATTTGCCATTAATTCTTCCATGATCATTGGTATTGAATCCCAAATCCCGATAATCGGTATTGATATCAATTTCATCTTCATCGTGAGAGAACGGGGAAGAATTCTGGTCTTGTAAATTATCCAACAAGCAACACCTCGTATCTGTTAACAATTTTGCGCAAGTATATCATAGGCGGAACTGCTTCAAATGTACTTCTCCATAATGTACCTTGAATATTTGACCATTCGTTTCCTGTAAACACAAGCCGCCATCTGAATCGAGACCCGTGATGACGCCAGCCCTGGGTTGGGAATTTTCTGACCAGATAGTGACCATTTCTCCACGATAAGCAAGCTTATCCTGCAAGGCATCAATAAAAGTACTTGTATCCATGCGCTTTCGCCAATCTACGATAACCATTAAAATATTATGAAGAAGGTCCAGACGCTCAATTTTGCTTTGTGTAAGATTTTCAAGACAAGTGGCTGGAAAATTAAGAGTCTCTGCTGGTAGTACAGATTCCGGTGAGACATTCACACCAACCCCCAAAACGAGACTTTCAATCTGATCTCCAATCCAAGATGCTTCTGTTAAAACCCCACAAACCTTTTTGTTATTTAATAAGACATCATTTGGCCATTTAATTTTAGGTTTAAGGCAAACATCTATTTGATCAATTGCATCAACTACAGCCAGAGCTCCGAGGAATGAAAAAAAAACAAAAGATCGAGATTCAGACTTCTCCAGATGTAAAATTAGACTAAATGATAGCGACCCACCTGCTGGAGAGTACCAATGATGCCCATTTCTACCGCGCCCAGAGGTTTGTTCATCTGCGACCACCAGGCTCATATCGGGGGCATTTTCTGCTTGCCAAGCAATAGCGAGATCATTGGTCGAGTTCACAGTCTGGAAATAACGAATGCCGCCCAAAGGCAAGTCACCCAGGGCGGCACGGAGTGTTATTAAGTTAACTTCTTTGACCATTATGGTAAAACATACCAAGGGTTGATAAAACCGCCTCCCTGGCGTACTTCAAAATGCAAGTGAGCACCGAATGAATTACCTGTATTTCCAGCCAACCCGATCATATTACCAGCATAAACTCCCTGGCATTGATAAACATTGATCTGGCTTAAGTGGGCGTACAAGGTAAAATAGCCATTACCATGATCGATCATAATTACATTTCCATATCCACCGTTATAGCCTCCAATTGCCTTGGTAACAACCCCACTATCGGCAGCATAGACAGGAGCACCTTCCCCTGCTGCGAGATCAATTCCAAGGTGACCACCCCAGTAATCATTACCGGAAAGGAAATGATTATCCGTCGGCCAAACAAAAGCGCCAGTTCCCACCGGCCCACTACCGCAAGCGATTGTATTCACCGTTGTAGTTCCTGAATTTCCGCGGGCGACTGTTGGGATCAACCATTGTACGAATTCACGTGAACCACCAGGGATCATTACATAGGTTCCCACTTGCGGTTCCGGATCAACAAGATCAATATTATTCCCAGGCCAATTAATCACTGCATCTTTTTCGGCATTAAATTTGACAGCGATTGAATCGAGTGTATCGCCCTCTTGCCACTGATAATATACTCCATCAGTAGGAGGTACTCTTAGCGTCATCCCCAAACGAAGACTATCCGGGCTATCCAGTAATACATCATAATTTGCCCATAAAAGAGTTTCTGGTTTGATATCATATTCTGATGAAATAGCAAAAACAGAATCTCCCCGGACTACTTCATGATCAATTTCCTTATAGCGCGGACGCTCTGGAATATTTGTCTTTAAAGATACCTGCCGCACGATAGCTTGAACTTTCCCGGATGAATTTGAGATATCAGGCAAACCAACAACTCCAACCTGTCCTGCGGTTGGCATCAAAGTAGCTTGAAGTAAATCAGATGATTGTGAAGACTTGATCTTAATATATCCAAAGCTCACAAATAAGATTACTACCAACCCGGTAACCACCCAACTCATTATATTAAATAATCTTGAAGATTGTAGCTTATTGATGTTCTTTTTCATGTTCTTTTCCATATCTATTGATCTTCTGTTAAACGTTCCAGGAATTCCTGATTATCTTTGGTTCTACTAATTCGCTGCAACAAGGCTTCCGTTGCCACAGCTGCATCCATACCAGCGCCTTGAGGTGGAGGTGAAACCATTTGAATATACATACGACGCATCAGATAAACGCGTTGCAGGATGTCTGGTCCAAGCAACAAATCTTCACGCCGGGTAGAGGAACGTTCCATATCCACTGCAGGAAAAATACGCCGCTCTTGTAATTTCCTCGATAGATGCAATTCCATGTTTCCAGTGCCCTTAAATTCCTCATAAACAACATCATCAAGACGTGAGCCAGTATCAACCAGGCAGGTGGCTATTATCGTTAAAGAACCTCCACCTTCAATGTTCCTGGCTGCGCCAAAGAATCGTTTAGGTGGATATAAAGCTGAAGGATCCATACCACCTGAGAGAGTTCGACCGGATGGATTGACAACCAGGTTGTAAGCACGCGCAAGACGTGTGATCGAATCCATCAGAATGACTACATTCCTACCTGTTTCTACCAATCGCTTCGCTCTATCCAGGGCTATTTCAGCTGTACGAACATGAGCAGTAACCGGTTCATCAAAAGTTGAAGCGATCACTTCAGCATCAACTGACCGATCCATGTCTGTTACTTCTTCAGGGCGTTCACCGATCAGGGCGACCATTAAATGCACTTCTGGATATTGAATGGATATTGCATTGGCAATATCTTTTAAAATCGTGGTTTTTCCAGCTTTGGGTGGGGATACAATCAAACCACGTTGACCCCGCCCGATCGGTACAATTAAATTGATCACCCGAGTGGAAAGGATGTCTCCCCTGGTTTCCAGATTGAAGCGTTGATCCGGGAAAATCGGAGTTAGAGATTCAAAAACAGGACGGTTGCGTGCCTCATCTGGATCTAATCCATTAACACTTTCAACTTTAAGCAAGCCATAATGCCGTTCGGATTCGCGGGGAGGGCGGACATTACCTATGATAAGGTCTCCGTTTCTTAACTCATATCTTCGTAACTGGGCCTGAGAGACGTAAACATCCCCTTCCCCAATTTGATATCGGTCGGATCGCAAAAAGCCAATGCCTTCGTTCATGATCTCGAGAATTCCACCTCTGATCTCGAGACCTTCCCGTTCAGCATCTGCTTTGCGGATTTTTAAGATAAGTGCTTCTTTTTTAAGTCTATTGTAATTTTGAACGTCAAATTCTTTGGCAATTTGACGTAAATCAGCCAATGGCTTACTTTCAAGTTCAAGAATGTTCATTTTTTGTCTCAGAGGAATCAAATAGGATAGGTTGGTTAAAATGGGTGAAAACAACAAAACGTCCCCACTTACGGTCATTATTATAGAATTTTAATTGGTCAATGGGCAAATTTCCACAATTTAATCTGCAACCTGCCGACAAATCAATCCATCATAAACAGGTCTTGTTATTGTAAATTACCAAGGGAATAACAACATTATAGCATGTATATTTATCAAGCGCAAGTTGGATTTTTTCATAGGCGACAAGGGATAATTGTTTAAAACAACCAAAGAGGCTACCAAAAAATAGTTATTCACTTCATTTATGAAAGTCATCACAATGATAACTTTTATATATTCAGGGGTTTATATTTAAGTAGTTAGACCAATCAGAGTTTTTCGCTCACATATATATCAGGAGCCGTTTATTATGTCCAGTAAAATAAATTCCGGAGACATGACAGAATTGGGGATTTCCTTCTTTGATCGATCCAATGTCAAACAAGAGACAATCCAAGTCGGCGTTGGTGTTCCGCTGGGGTTGGAAAGAGTATTTGATTCAAGATGTGGAATAGGAGGAGTATATGGTTCTTGGGGGCAAAGTTTCAACAACAAAGGTTTAATCGACCTTATCGAGAGTTGGTTGGATGAATCCATAATGGAAGATGAAAAAATGAATCTTTCTGATCTGGGTTTTGTCAGTAGGCACCACACGCCCCTCCTTAATGAATCCGAACACCTAAAACTGGAAATCGAGGTGGGTACACATATCTTAAAGGAAGCAATTGAGTGCAATGGATGGAAACCATCCGAAATTGAAGGAGTCTTGCTTGGGATAAGCGGACCAGTCTCGGATGATTATGTCTGCCAAATAAGCAGACAGGCAGGAATTCCTGAATCTGCATTAAAGGTCAGCGTCCACAAAGCCTGTGACGGTTCTATGGGAGCACTTAATTTAAGCCTGAACCCAAGATTGGCTGCACCAGGCCAAGTCAACATTGCTCAAGAACTGCTTGGAAAGAAGATCCTGGTGGGAGGCATCGAGGGACTTAGTCGATTTATTAGCAAAACACGTGACCGGAACGCGCTTCAGTTGTTTGGCAATGGAGCAGGTGTCATTGGCATAATTCCCGGAGAATCTTTGAAGTTTCTAGTTGGTAAGGATTTTGAGGATTACGATGAAGATGGTGTACTTGCTGTGCGCATGTTTTACCCTCATTCAAGAGAGAGAAAGCCTGGCAAGTCGATGGTTGAAATTTCCAAAGATAATGTCAGCGGTGTGCGTGTGGCTGGATTAATGCACGAGCCAATGGATAACAGCCCGATTGCCATGACAGGAATGATGGGCATGGTCAAGCTTTTCGTCCGCACAGGTGTACAAGTTGTTTCAGATGTCTACAATTCTTATCAGGCTATGATGTATAAGTTGGGGACTCCGGATAAATCAATCGCAGTAGCCATTGCCCATCACGCAAATCTAAAAATAAATAGCCTCAAACATAAACAACTTCAAAAAATCGGAATTAATTTTTCCATGCCCTGGTTATTGAGTGATTTTGGTAATGTTTGTTCTGCTTCCAACGTAATCGCATTCCTGCGCCAGCTTCCACTTTTGAAACCTGGTGACCACATTTTATTTGATGGTTTTGGAGCAGGAACCTATTATGATGTCCTGGCTGTAGAAATGGGTGGTTGAATTCCCAAATGATCTCCTAAAATTAATGATTTAACAAGGATGTTCTATCCAAATTTAGAATAAAAATTAACTGGTATCCATTTTTTACAGATCCACAGTAAATATCCAGATGGGTGGGATCGACCAGATCCAATAAGGGTTTTTTCTTCAAATTAGCCTTGCCCAGATCAATTCCTTTAACCTTTAATTCATTAAAACAAAATCCCAAAATATTGTTACAATATTTTTAATGTTGCGGGTTTAAGGAGGATTCAATTGAACGCGATGCTTTTAAAGAACCTGTGGAATCTTGATAAAAATTCAGCTCCCCTTGAATTGTGCGAACTTCCTAACCCCAGCATCGGGAAGGGAGAAATATTGATCAAGGTGTCAGCTTGTGGGGTTTGCCATACAGAATTAGATGAAATTGAAGGCCGAACCCCCCCTCCCAGATTACCAATTATCCCTGGTCACCAGGTGATTGGCAAGATCGTAGAAAATGGCGATCCAACATCCAGTATGAAGATAGGAGATAGAGTCGGTGTAGGCTGGATCTATTTCTCCTGTGGCAAATGTGAATTTTGCAAAAAGGGGAAGGAAAACTTGTGTTCAGAATTCCGAGCAACTGGAAGAGATGCTCATGGAGGGTATGCTGAATACATGGCAATTCCATCCACATTTTGTTTTCCGATACCTGATCAAATTTCCGATCTTGAAGCAGCTCCCCTTATGTGTGCCGGTGCAATTGGTTACCGCTCATTGAAGTTGACTGGCATTGAAAATGGCCAAACTCTTGGTTTGATAGGATTCGGTGCATCCGCCCACCTGATATTAAAAATGGTCAACTATTCATATCCGGACTCGAACATTATCGTGTTCACCCGCAATCCTGAAGAACAAAGATTTTCATTGTGCCTTGGTGCTGCGTGGGCAGGAGATATTGATGATAAACCTCCCTACCTTATACATTCAATCATTGACACAACTCCTGCATGGAAACCAATCATAAAAGCAATGGAGAATTTGTACCCTGGTGGACGCCTGGTGATCAACTCCATTCGCAAGGAAGATACTGACAAGGATTGGTTGATGAGATTAGAATATCCAACTCATTTGTGGATGGAAAAAGAAATTAAAAGCGTAGCCAATGTCACTTCAGCAGATATCAAACAGTTTTTGGATCTGGCTGAAAGTGCTTCCATAAGACCTGAAGTCCAGATATTTCCATTATCTGAGGCAAACAAAGCTTTATTAGAACTAAAAAACAGAAATATCCACGGAGCTAAAGTACTGGCTATCAGCTAGTTGTCTTTTTCCCCCATTTCATCTATACTGTTTTAATATCATTGAGTAAATATGAAGCTTTTTCCCCTTTTAGTAAAGAATTATCATAGTTGTTGCATGATATTCACGGAGGATTCTTGGTGAATTCCGAATCCAAAAGAATTGTTGAGGTTGTGAACACGGAACATTTCCGTAAATTGGAACGCATGTATTATCTTGCTCCGATCAACAGATATTTCAAACCTAAAATCATGGTAGATGATGCCTGTGCAGAAATTTGTATTCCAATCCGGCCAGAATTCCACCATGCTGCCAATGCCGTTCACGGGAGTGTCTATTTTAAAGCCATGGATGATGCAGCATTTTTTGCTTCCAACTCATTAATAACGGATGTGTTTGTTCTGACAGTATCCTTCCATGTTTACTTCATACGACCCATATCACAAGGTGAAATGCGTGCTTTTGGCAGGGTCATCCATCATTCCAGCAGATTACTTCTCGCAGAAGCGGTATTGACAGATTCTGATGGGCGCGAAATTGGACGTGGCAGTGGATCTTTCATGCCAAGTCGCATTTCTCTAACCCCTGAAGTAGGTTACGAGTAACCAACGAGCTGCTTCAAGAAAAGGTGCGTAATTGGTTATCAGATGCAGTAATTAATGAGTCATTCATCTATTACAAAGGTTTTTGAAACCCTTTGTCTGATACCTGATGGAAATCTGATTGAAGTACGTCTCTGGATACCTTGCCATTCTCTCCAAGATAGGGGTCAGATCAGCGTGGATATTATTTATCAAAGGTAATGGTTTTTGGAGAAATACATAGCATTAATTCTATTCCTGGAAATAATCTACTTATTTTTTTTGGGGGTGTTACGCAAATTAAAACCTGGTTATCTTTTATTGGTTCTTTATCTATTAAGAGCATGCATACTTTTCAAGTCTTTAATTACAATTGGTTTCCAGGATGATATTGATCTTCTAAATATTTTCAAGCGTATAAAGAAATTTTAAAAAAAAAGTCGGGGCTTGTTAAAAACCAATACCTTTCTTATCTCATAACAATAATTGTTGGTTGAGTTAGAGTTGAGAAAACCACTCCAATCTTGAAAAAGAGTTCCAACAGCTCATCAACCAATAAATAATCCTCTTTTTATAAGGGAGTTTTATGGTTGACCATCCAAACACCAAATAATATGATAATTCCGCCGATTAAGCCTGTCATAAGCAATGCCTCACCTAAAACAAATCCAGCCACTAATACCGTGATGACCGGTTCAATATAAAGAAATGCCCCAGTCTGAGCAACCGGGAGAGTCTGCAAAGCATCATACCAAAAGATATATGCAATTCCCGAACAGAATATTCCCAAAAAGCTTATCGCCACCCAACCATTTATACTTATTGATTCAACTTGTAAGATTTTTCCGGAACTGAAAAATAATATGGAAGTTAATAGCCAACCTAAACTCATAACAAAAAACATCATGGTGGCAGCCTGATATTTTTGCAAACCCCACCGGGAAAGAGTTGAGAATATAGCCCAATTTAATGCGCTGATAAGGATCAGGAAATCCCCCTTGGTTCCGAAATGACCTGAAAAAAAGCCAGCAAGATCACCTTTTGTGATCACCAAAAGCACTCCAAATGTGGACAAACTTATCCCAAAGATCTGAAACCAGGTCAGTTTTTCTTTTAGAATTAACCTTCCGATCAGAGCCATAAAAATCGGAGTGCTGGCAACAATCCAGCTTGTTGATACCGGACTCGCTGTGACCAAACCAGTAGATTGCAGCCATTGGTGGAATGCAATTCCCAAGAAACCCAGCAGCCCAAAGTATAGCCATTCTTCTCTTTTAGGAAATAATAATTGTTTCCGATACCAGACCATTCCGCCAAGGATCATCACTCCCATTCCAAAACGCAACCAGACAACGGTAACCGGGGAAACATCTTGTAATGCGACCTTTGTGGCAACGAAGGATGCTCCCCAGACAATCACAGAGAACAGAGCTTTTAGAATTGGTTTATGCTGATTTTTTGGCATTAATACAGAGCCTAAAGGTACCATATTTAAGGAAAGTGACCATTATTTATCATAATTATTCTTCAGGAGAATGGAATCTTTACCACTGGATTTCTACAGGAGTACCGACAACTGCCCAATCATAGAGCAATTGCGATTCGTTTACCCCCAATACTATACAACCAAAAGATATAGGAGTTCCCAAGTAACCCTCCCATAAGCGCAACCCATTCGAAAGAATGGGGAGTGCGTGGATCCCATTCTCCAGACTTCCCGCCCAATAAATTCCAAGCCAATTTGGCATCCAGATGTTCCAAGTTGCACCATATGCATTGGGAATTTTATCCAATACGCTAAAAACCCCAACACGAGTGGCATTATTCATCCCGGTTGAGGCTATAAAACTATAAACCAAAAGGCCAGATTCATAGGCATAAAGATGTTGCTCCGATATATCCACAAGAATGTATTTTTTACTGGTTACAGGGGGAGGTGGATCAGTCGGAACAGGTGTAGAAATCGAAACATAACCCGGTTTTGGAATCAACAAGATTTGTCCGGTGTAAATGATCGCTTGAGAGCTGATCGAATTAATGGATGCCAGGTCTTCCAGGTTGACTCGTAGTTTTTGAGAAATTTTAAATAATGTATCACCAGCCTGGACAAAATAGGTATCCCCTGTAATTCCAATTTCCGTCGGAGAGTTGGAATTTGATATCAATGTTGGCATCAACGAGATGTCTGTTGGAATTGGTGTTGAAGTCATGGTAGGGATTAACGTTTGGGTTGCGGTAATTGTCGGAGTTTGAGTCGGTTTTAATATATTCGATCCTCCCCAAGTATCCGGAACCTCAGAAACAATTATTCTAGAGTCTGGCAAAATGACTGCAAACACTGAATTGGTATTTCCCAACCAAGCCCATAATAATAAACCAATCATTAAGCTACAAAAAAGAAGAATTGGGAAAGAATATAAATATTTAAATTTCTTGTTTTTAGTTGGAAGTATTTCTGTTTGGGATGAAAAGTTAGTATGGTCCAGATTAACCTTATTATCTATCTTTTCAAGAGTCAGTTTTAATTCTTCATGGGAACTCATACGGCTTGGATTGATAAGTATGGCACGTTCCAGATATTCAATCCGATTCTTTAATGAAGAAACTTCTGCCAATACAAGCCAGGCATATTCCATGTTCGGTGCCAGGGTAGCTGCTTTCCTGGCGAATTGCCTGGCAGTATTTTTATCACCACTTCGCAATGCTTTGACAGCTAAAGAAATTGCCTGGTTGGCTTCAGAAGGAATTGAGTCCATATCTAATTATTATATCCACAATTTGTGAGAATTTTTTTCCAATAAAGGATTATTATTATCAGGAATCTCTTTTTAGGAGCATTTATATTTCTTTCTCAGCCCCCCTTTTGAATTAATCTTTATAATAAATCAAACAGATACTTAACAAGATTACCAAACTCATATATTTAATTAACGGAATATTCGGACTATTAATGTAGAATTCAATTATTATGAATAACCGCCCACATGTAATCGTTAACATAGCCATGACCATCGATGGTAAATTGGACACTTTCGAGCGAAACGGTGCAACCATATCATCCAAAGATGATAAAAATCGCGTGGATGTGTTACGCGCTTCGGTTGATGCAATCCTGGTGGGTGGAAAAACTCTCCTTTCTGAAGACCCGTCTTTGACAGTTAAATCCAAAGACTTGCGAACTCAACGACTGGCTAAAGGTTTGGAAGAAAATCCGGTCAAAATAGCTGTTGTCAGCCAGGCAGACCTTGATCTGCAAGGAGAATTTATTACGGCAGGTCCAGCCCGGCAACTGATCTATACTACGAAGAGGACAGCACCGGAAAAGGTTCATCTTCTCGAAAAAGCCGGAGCCCAAGTATTTGTCTGCTGCGATGAAAGCATCGATCTGCGAGATGTACTCCAATCTCTTTTTGACCACGGCATTCGGACCTTGTTGGTTGAAGGTGGCGGGACTGTGATCGCCGAGTTTTTCAATTTTGACCTGGTGGATGAATTAAAAGCTTATATAGCCCCAATAATTTTTTCAGGATCTACTGCTCCCACCCCGGCGGATGGACCCGGTTTTTCGTTATTAACTGCAAAACACCTTCATCTTGAATCCGTTTGTAAATTTGACGATGAGGGTGGGATCCTGGTTCATTATTTAAGATAATCAATTCTACAAAATAAATGGAGAATTCGGATGACTTTAACCCATATGAAAATAAAAGAACTTTTGGATGAAAATAAATCTCATGAGTGTGATGGTTTTGGACCTGATAATGTATGCGTAAGAATTGCTGCCATCGCTGAATTACCTTCCCGTTTTGGGGATTTTCATATATTTGCCTTTTATAACAACTAGGATAACAAAGAACACGTTGCAATTGTGCGTGGAGATGTTACTGATGGTGAGGATATTCCAGTACGTGTCCATTCAGAATGCCTGACCGGGGATGTGATCGGCTCATTGCGGTGTGATTGCCGAGACCAGCTTGAAATTGCACTGACTATGATAGGAAAAATGGAGAAAGGTATTCTGCTGTATATGCGCCAGGAAGGGCGCGGAATAGGCCTGGTCAACAAGATCCGTGCTTATGGTTTACAGGAGCACGGGTATGATACTGTTCAAGCCAACCTGGCACTTGGGTTCAGGGATGACGAGCGTGATTATGGCGTTGCCGCACATATGATCATGTCACTCAAGGTTAAATCGATCCAATTGATCACCAATAATCCCAAGAAAATTGAAAATCTGACCTGCCATGGCATTGTCGTCAATGGGCGTATTCCCCATATCATGGAACCCAATGAATTTAACCATTTTTACCTTGAAACAAAAGCTGAAAAATCTGGACACCTAATGGATTTTTCTGGAAAATTACATCTCCCCGAACAAGGCGATCCTGTCTTTGTGCGCGGTATGAGCCCAGACCTGGTTCAATTTGTCAATGATAATCACATCTAATTGGTGTAATATCTGATAAAACCTCCAAATATTTGGAGGTTTTTTTTCATTTTTTTCCCACCTTTAATGGGGGACTAGAAAATGTGAACAGGTATCACCCAAAAGAATTCCATTTTTTAATAATAAACGAATCTAATTCTTCGCAACCCTGACAATTTCAGCTAAATGCTCTGGTGTATTGCCGCAGCATCCGCCAACAATTCTTGCACCAGCGGCAATATTCTTCCGAGTTGCCATGCCCATTTCTTGTGGGGTGATCTTGAATATTGTCTCACCAGTTTCATCAAGTTCTGGCATACCCGCATTCGGTTTCGCCCAGATAGGCATCTCTGGAGCCAGCTTTGCATAATCTCTGACAATCATTTCCATATTTTCAAGCGAGGTGCCACAGTTTGCTCCGATGGCATTTACACCAAGCGGCTGGAAAGTATTTATCACCTGGGAGGGTTTTACTCCCATCATGGTTCTCAAACCACGATCATAACTGAAACTGACCACTACTGGTAAATCCCCTGCCTCACGAACAGCTGATAATGCGGCCAATGCTTCATCCAACGAAAATTGGGTCTCAATCACTAATAAATCCACTCCAGCTTCGGTAAGTGCAACAGCTTGCTCCGTATAGGCAGCAGTGACTTCTTCCACCGTCAATGGACCATATGGTTTGAGCAATCCGCCGACTGGACCCATAGACCCGGCTACCATTATACCCATTCTTTCGGAAGCAGCCTGACGAGCCAATTCAACTGCTTTATGGTTCACCTCCGCCACCTTGTCATGATATGCTCCATCTTTAAGCCGTAAGCGTGTGCCACCAAAAGTGCATGTCAGAATGATGTCTGAACCAGAACGCACGAATGCACTTTCAAGATCCAATATTTTCTGAGGTTGTTCCATGACCCACTCTTCAGGTGACATCCCGGCTGCCAAACCAACTTTTTGCAAGTTCGTTCCTGTAGCCCCATCTGAAACCAGGATTTTTCCAGAATTTAATTGGTCTAAGAATATTTGAGACATTAATATCTCCGAAAGAATCTAGATTATATTTCCGATGTGGTGTTCATTATTTAGAATAAGGATTGTTATTTGATCCAATAAGGATACCATGTCGGTTCATGCAAATGCAAGGGCTTTTACATAAATCTTCATGAAATCCGGGTGAGTTGCTAATTCCACATAATTCACATTCTCAGCAATAGTATCAGCCATCTGACGCTGATGCATCGAAACAAGTAATTTACGCGCCCCTCCCCCGGCAGCATTCCCAACTTGTTTAAATCGCTGGCGGGGAATATCCGGAAACATACCTATTTGAATGGCACTACCTATATCCAGATAAGTTCCAAACGCTCCAGCTACAATAAAGGTTTGTATGTCTTCATCGTTGATTCCCGCTTCAGCAAGAAGTACCTCCACACCAGCCCGAATGGCTGCCTTGGCAAGTTGAATTTCATTTATATCCTGACGACTGATGATCACATCCTTACCTGTGCCTGTTTTTTCAGCCGGAACGAGAACAAAATGTGTGTTTTTTTCTTTCTCAAGCAAAGCGGGATGATTCCCTTTTAATTTCCCACGCTTGTCCAATAATTTATTTTTGATGAGTTCGGCAACCACATCCAGGATGCCGGAACCGCAGATACCCACAGCAGCTTCATCACCAATCGTCTGCACTCTGATCTCCGAACCATCAATTTGCACTCTTTCAATAGCGCCTTGAGCAGCACGCATACCAGCCTGGATATGAGCTCCCTCAAAGGCAGGTCCGGAGGCACACGAACAGCTGAAATGTTCCCCAGCATGAAATAGACTAATCTCGGTATTTGTACCAATATCCAGAGCAATAGTCGTCTGGTTAACCTGAGACAGATCAGCCCCCAACAACATGGCAACATGATCAGCTCCGACATACCCGGCAATATTAGGGGGCATGTAAACATGAGCACCAGCTGCCAATTCCAAACCGATATTCTGGCCAATAAAGGACAGGGATTCTCCAACTGCTGCCACATACGGTGATTCCCCTAGCTGTTTGACAGGAAGTCCGGAGAATAAATGATGCATTGCGGTATTTCCTACCATGACAGCTTCCACAACCTGCTCCTGCTTAATATTTGCCTCTCTCGAAAGGTTATCCAGTAATTTATTCAGGGTTTCCACGAGGTGTGATTGCAGGATTTTAGCTCCATCAGTGTGATCGTTCGCATATGAGATACGACTGATTACATCTTCCCCGTAAGCGATCTGAGGGTTCATAGCACCAGCTTTGGCCAGTGTTTCCCCGGTTTCCAGATCGACCAGATAGGCAGCAAGTTTGGTGGTACCAATATCCACTGCCAAACCCACGATCTTACTGCCAGAAGGCAAAATTGAGACCAGCTCTTTTTTTCGAAAAACCAGACGAATCTCCCCTTGCTCTGATCGTAAAAGATATGGTAATTTTGCTGCCACATTAATGTTTATTTGAAAATCTGCCAAGCCTGTTTTTGCAAGTGAGCCTCGCAGCCTGGTCAGATCTGCGCGCAGATCCTTTAGACTGGCAGGTTGAATATTCACATCCAGACCTGTCACGATCGGATCTAATTCTGTTGGGATCTCCTGCCCCTCCACCTGCAATCGCTGAGGAGTTGAAAATGATTCTGGCGGTATATCTATACGCACATCGCTAAGAATTACAGCCTGGCATGCCAATCTGAAACCACCATTTATTTCTTCGCTTGAGAATTCACATTCTTCATCAGAATTTACCTCAGATAACTGCCCCTCAACCAACCGAACCTTACAGGTTCCACAAACTCCCTCGCCACCGCAAATCGTCACCAATTCCACACCAGCCAGCCGGGCAGCATCCAAGATGGTTGAACCAGCAGGGACAGAAATTCGCCTCCCTATTGGTTGCAAGGTTACTTCATGAGAAAATTCCGATTTTACGGAATCTGTATCTTTCATACTCCCGGTTTTATTGCAGCAGACTGTTCAGCATCTTTGGAGCGCAGTTTTTCGGCAGCCCGGAAATATTTGAGATATCGCAATGAATTGTCATCCCTGGATAGAAGAAGATCCGTAGCTTTGATGGTACCACCCAACTTGACTGCATCCGTGATGGAACAGGTGGCTCCAGCTTGAATAGCCATGGAAAGGAAAGCTTGATTAATGGTCAGACGATCTGGTAAACCAAATGAGACATTGCTGGCTCCTAAATTTACATTTACCCCAAATTCGCGTCTCAGCAACTCTATCGTTTGAAGGGTAATATAGCCTGCCCTGCTATCTGAGCCCACAGTCAGTACTAAAGGATCAATGATCACATCATCTGAAGGTATACCGATTTTGGCAGCCCTTTCAAGAATTTTTCCTGCCACAGCTACACGCCCTTCAGCAGCTGCAGGGATACCATTGTCATCCATGGTCAAACCAATAACAGCAGCGCCGCGATCTTTCACTATTGGAAGGATGCTTTGCAAACGCTTTTCCTCTCCACTGACAGAGTTTACCAACGGTTTTCCAGGTGCAACTGCCAGACCCGCAGCCAATACCTCCGGGTTACCTGAATCCAGGCATAGAGGTGCATCAGATATGGATGCAACAAGTTCTACCACCCTGGGGATCAGTATAACCTCATCCAAACCGGGTACACCTACGTTCACATCCAAAACATCAGCACCCCAACTGATCTGCCGTTCAACCAGGTAACGGATATATTCAAAATTTCCTTCCTGCAAAGCTGCTGCCAATTTCTTATGACCTGTTGGATTGATCTTTTCACCAATTATTACAAATGGTCGATCGATACCGATCTTAATTTCTTTTGTTGCGCTTTTTAAGATTGTGTGCATTCCATGAAACTCCTAAATAATTGAACTATTTTTCATCCCAGGCGCTGGTAATATATTCGTGAAGTTAGCAATTTCAGAACCAATAAGACCACTTGTACCGATCGAATTAATAATGAGAAATTTTTTGTAAACTTCACTTTCACTGGTGATGATTTCAAATTGACCGGTGGGAGGTAAATATTGTTATTACAATTTTGCAACCTAAACTTTATGGCAAGCCACCCAATGATCAGGTGCAACCTCCCTCCATTCAGGGACACTAACCTTGCATTCTTCTCCTGTAATCGGGCAGCGCGGGTGAAAACGGCAGCCTTTAGGTGGATTCGCAGGACTGGGAACATCACCTTCAAGAATTGTGCGATGCCTGGCCCTGGTTGCACGTGGGTCGGGAATAGGGACAGCCGACAATAATGCCTTCGTGTAAGGATGCAGAGGGAAATCATATAACTCATCGCGTGGACCGATCTCAACGATAATCCCCAAATACATTACAGCCACACGATCACAGATATGCCTGACCATACTCAAGTCATGTGCAATGAAC
>JBDRQK010000141.1:0-3107 GCA_043826315.1 Chloroflexota bacterium | reverse complement strand
CTAAATACACCGGAGTCCTGCGCCTCCCGAAAGGCTCCCCAACAGATATCTCCCTGGCACAGGACACTTTCATTTGCTTGCATAAAACGCGTCCAGATCAAGCTGATAAAGTGCATACCGGTTTCCTGCAAGACGGGGGTCATTCTCTCCAGGGAGGTATGCGATACATTGCCGGAGTCTGTTGTCAGGATGATGGAACGTGCCGGAAGGTCCAGGTTTCCTTGGATGTAGGCAACCACTTCATCCGATGTGGCAGCCCAGACTTCATTTTCCTGCAGCAAGGTCATCAAATACGTGAAAGTTGTTGGATTCATACAATAAGCGCCATCGTAAAAATAATAATTATCCCCATGAAATTCGAGAGCGGGTACGCGTGTGGCACGACCATATTTTTTTATCAGGCGCAGACGATCTGTTGTGCGTGGAATTGAGCTGCCGATAACCAAACTACCAATTGCCAATCCTGAAACTTTTAGAAAATCATGTCGATTAATCGTGTTGCTGGGAAGGGATGACATGGTGCACACCTTTCAATTGGGAAAAGAGAACTGAGATAAGGATGATCACACATCCAATCATCTGAATGGAGAGCAGGACCTGGTTGAGAATGATCCAGGCTGCAATGACTGCAAAGATAGCTTCCATTGACAGGATCAGGGCTGCATCCGTAGGGGGAGTATGGCGCTGCCCCCAGACCTGGAGGGTGTAACCCACTCCGATGGACAATACTGCCCGGTAAGCAACAGCGCCGACCACCGGAAGTAGCATGAGCTGACCTGGATCTTCAAGAATCAACCCCATCAGCATATTTAAAACTCCACTGATCAAAAAATGTCCAGCTGCAAACGAGATCGGTTCATATTTGGATGCAAATTTACCTAATATAACAAAGTGCAATCCCCAGAAAACCGCACCGATCAATTCCAACCCATCGCCTGGTTTAACCTTGAAACTCCCCGCTGTGGATAAAAAGAAAACACCCAGAGCAGCCCCAAGTACAGCCAAAATATCCATCCAGTGTGGCTTTTCACGGAACCCGATCCAGAGCAGAAATGGTGTAAAAATAATATAAAGACTGGTGAGAAAACCTGCGTTGGCGATCTTTGTATAAAAAATTCCAACTTGCTGCAGCGCTGTGGCAAAAAACAGCACCAGTCCGGCCACCAGCATCCACTTCCAAACACCCGGTTGTTTCTTCCTTTCATGAGGGAAAAAAGGGATCAGGATAACGGATGCCAGAATAAAACTGAATCCATTGAATAGATAGGCAAGTTGATATCTGGCGGCTATCCCCTGGGTGATAAAGCCGGTCCCCCAGATGATGGCGACTGCAAAGAGGGTCAGGTTTGCTTTCAGGCGCATGAAAATTCTTTCGAAAAAATGTGCTTCTCAAAATATGGTGAGTGAATTAGATAGGAAGCAGTCTTTAATTTCATATCCACACAACTATTCTATCTCATGTATATTTCCAATGAATTTTCATTGTTTGATTGATATGCCTGGATCGATCAATGCTCATTTTCCTCACACCAGGAGACCACATATTCGATCCCATTGTTGGGAATTTCGATATCGACCTGTTTGACAAGCCATCTTCCCTTAAGGTCAAGCTCCCGTGCAGTCAGTTCAAAGTGACACATGGCAATACCGATATCCAGGCGTTGAAGGTCTGAGATGTTGAGAACCTTGTTGATCGGTCCATCCCGATAGCCTGGAGTGCGTCTCAGGTAAAAATGCCAGTCGGATCCAAACCGGACAATGTGCCAGGGTTGTTTGTTGGAAGCAGACGGACCCAGACGTAACATTTCCAGGGGTAGGGCATATATTCCGACTGAAGCTTTCGAGAGTGGTTGTCCAAATTCATTCTCCGAAAAAATTTGCTCCCAATTCCTGCGTTCATGGGATCCAGCCTGCTTGCGAATAAACCCATCCCGGGCTTTGTCCGGGTCATCCATCCAACCGAGAGCCACAACTGCCGGGATCTCTTCGCCAGGTTGGATCATAATTCTCCTGCCAAAGCTGCTGCGGGTAAAGCTGCCACCCAACCAGCAAGATCCCAACCCCAGTGCTGTGGCTGCCAGGATATATTGTTCCACCAAATAACCGTAATCTTCGAGATAATAACCTTCGGGATGGCTGGCTCCGATCAGGTAAGCGGTAGCACCACTGATAAATCCATAAGTGCCAAGTCCTCTCAGGGAATCTGAATCTGCATGGCTTGCCATCTCGAGCTTGAAGCGCGGCTGAGAGCCGAATGGTCCAACTGAATTTTTGAAAATAAAGTCCTGGAGCTTGTTGATGGTAGGTATTGGGATTGGATTATCCTGGAAACTGCGGCAGGAAAAGCGTTGCGGGATGATCTCGATAACTGAATTATTAAGAATGGGCATAGGGTTGATGATGAGCAGGATGGATGCGAATTATTTTGAAGATTAATTGTAACATGTTTGTTTTCCTGCAAAACCAATTAAAACCCAGGCAGATTCTGGTAATTGATAGAGTTGTTTCCCGATAAGTAGAAATTCTATCCAAATTCCTTGCATACTAATTACCATTTATGCTATCATTATAGAAGTAAACGAAAAGGTTTTTTATTATTTTAGGAGGAACAAGTGAAACAAAAAAAGATCATTGTTTTTCTAGCTGTAATCGTTTTTCTCGTCCAAGCTGCCTGCGCCGTAGGAGGTTATACTCTAGGCACCGAGGCGCCTTCAACCAATGTTGATGTAGGCGATCAAGTTGCAACAGGTATCGCCCTTACACAGGCTGCCCAGCAAGTTGCGCAACCCCCAGCTGATACCCCTGTGCCTCCTGTTGTGCAACCACCAGCCGATACCCCTGTGCCTCCTGTTGTACAACCTACAAACACTAAAGAGGTGCCAATGGCTGCCTCCGTACAGGGGACAGTGAACTACGGTGCCAACTGCCGGTCGGGTCCGGGCGCTAATTTTCCTCTTGTTGTTGTTTATGACCAGGGTACATTGGTCAACGTAATAGGAACAAATCAAGCCACAGATAAGACGACCTGGTGGATGGTGAGCAGCGAGGGTAAGGCTGATTGCTGGTTGTTCGATGAAGCTTTAACGATCAGCGGGGATAAATCGAGC
>JBDRQK010000140.1:0-4019 GCA_043826315.1 Chloroflexota bacterium | reverse complement strand
TTTAATCGCCAGATGGGCGTTCCGGAAACATATACAATCGACAAGAATGGTATCTTAAGAAATATTAAAATTGGGCCTTTTATTTCAGTTTTTGAGATCCAATCCGTAATCGATCCACTGCTCATTGGGAATTAAGAAAATGAATATCGGTGAAGTTTATCTAATACTGGCAGTTCTGATCTTGGTGGCGATGTTCATTTCAACCCCATTCATGAAAAAACAGCGCAAACATGTTCAAGAAGACCATGAAATTTCCAGCTTATTGTCTGAGAATGAGCGCATCCTGAATGCTTTACAGGAGCTGGATTTTGATAATAAACTGGGAAAAATTCCATCTGAGGATTATCCCACCATGCGTAAAGCCTTGATGCAAAAAGGAGTATCCATCCTTCAGCAATTGGATGAATACCAACAGACTGCATCTCCAATTGAGGCAGAGAAAATCATTGAAGCGACGATTGCTTCGCGCAGAGCAGATTCTGCAAAGGATTCTGATCTTGCGGAACAAGAGGCGGATGAGGAGTTGGAAGCCATGATCGCCAGGCGCAGGAATTCCCAAAAAGCGAAATCTGCAGGTTTTTGCCCCAAGTGTGGTAATCCCATTCTGGCATCTGATACATTCTGTCCCAAATGCGGTAACACACTCAAATAATTGGTTTTGAAAACAAATTTATAGACACGCTGAACCATCTGTTTGAATAGAAATCTTGATAAATCTTATAAAAAATTTCAAGTTTTTTTTAGAATGATAGATAATTTTGGAAAACCTTCAGGGATGAGAATATGCTGTATGGAAATAAGAATAAGAAGGGTATTTTAATGAATAAAAGATCATTTTTATTGGTTTTCTTGCTTACTGGCCTACTGGCAGCTTGCAACTTTACACTGGCGGAAGACCTGACTCCTCCACCAAATTATGTACCACCGACTCCTGCACCAACTATGGGCGCGTTATTCCCTTCTGAGCCATCATCACCTGCACGGGGACAGGTTATCTATGAAGTGAAATGCGCACCCTGTCATGGGATGGATGGACTTGGAAATGGCCCACAGGCAGGCGGTCTACAGGTACCGGTTTCAGCCATTGGTCTGCGGGATATTGCCAGCCAATCCAATCCGGCCAAGTGGTTCACAGTCATTACAAGGGGGCAGATGGATCGGTATATGCCTCCATTTACCAGTTTATCTGATTCTGAACGCTGGGATGTGCTTTCCTATGTTTATTCTTTGAGCAATACAATCAGCCAGGTGGAGGAAGGTGCAGCTCTTTATGCGAATCTTTGCGCCACTTGCCATGGTCCGAATGGAGATGCAAGTAAAGGACAGGTAGCAGGAACCTCGGTAGATTTTTCAAATCAATCTTTCATGACCCAGGTTACAAGTTTGGGTATGTACCAGGTTATTGCTAATGGATTACCTCCAAAGATGGAAGCTTTTAATTCCCAATTAAGTGAGGCACAGATCTGGGCTCTTACAGCCTATCTACGTACATTGACCTATGATAGAAGTACAGAATCGCCATCGCCAACAATTGAAGCAATTACAACAAATTTGCCAACCGAAAATTCCAGTCTGGTAACCACACCAGATGCGACAATATTTGCAGGCGATGCTTCTCCTATGATAACACCCGAGGGCACTCAAGTTGCAGTAATAGATGCGAGTCCGACACCGGAAGCATCAGTGACACCGATTAGTTCAGGAATTAGGATAACAGGGCGGATAACCAATGGTTCGGGAGGGCAGGTCCCAACCAGCCTCAAATTAGTTTTGCATGGCTATGTCAATATGAGTGAGACGATAAATCTGGTTACATCGGTAAAAACGGATGGTTCCTATGAGTTTGACAAGGTTCCATTGGAAACCAATATTGCTTATATTGTCAGTGTTGATGTTGATGGAACCTCCTACAACTCGGATATAGCAGTTTATGACGGTTCGACAACTGATTTTGATCTACCTATAACTGTTTATGAGACCACGACAGATAAAAGTTCCATTTCAGCTGACCGAGTGCACATTTTCTTTGATTTCTCAAACCCGGATACCATCCAGGTGATCGAGATCTATATTCTTTCAAATTCCAGCAACAAAGCCGTAGTTGCAGATGAACAAGATCAGGCGATCCTGACTTATTCTCTTCCAGATGGCGCCAGTAATTTACAATTCGAAAATGGACAGATCGGTAATCCATTCATATCCACAGAGAATGGTTTTGGTGATCCATCCACCATTCTGCCAGGCGCTGGTTCCTACCAATTGATGTATTCCTTTGACATGCCTTATACGAAGAAGCTGGAGATCAAACAACCTTTCAATGTTCCGGTAAGTTCAGTAATTGTCATGTCTCCGGATGGTATTAAGGTCAGTAGCGACCAATTGACAGATGCCGGTAAACGGGATGTTCAAGGTCTATCTTATTCCATGTTTACAGTTGAAGACATGGCAAGCGGAGACGTTCTGACACTAACCATTTCTGGAACCCCCAAAACCGGATTAACACTTGGTCAGGCAACAGATTCTTCACAGACCACACTTGTGATCGGATTGGCAATTTTTGGCTTAGTTCTGATCCTGGCAGGTTTATTCTTTTTCCTGAGAGGTCGTACCAGCCAGGAGGATTTAGAAGAGGATTTGGATCCGGAAGGGACCGATTCGCTTGGAAAGGACCCGGATAGACTCATGGATGCTATTGCCTCTCTTGATGATCAATATAAGGCTGGAACACTTGCCGAAGAAGCTTATCAAAAACGCCGCGCCGAGTTGAAAGCCAGGTTAAAAGAGATCCTTTAGTATCGCACCACCTGTCTGATATAAGAAAATTTTTTTACGCGGTAAACAAAAGTGAAAAGATGATCGAAGTTCGTAAATTGGTGAAACGCTTTGGATTGAAAACGATCTTGCACGGCCTGGATTTTCAGGTTGCGCAAGGTGAGTTTGTGGCACTTCTTGGGTCAAATGGAGCTGGAAAGACAACCTTTCTGCGCATTTTGGCTTCCTTATCCCGACCTTCATTGGGAGAAATTAAAATCGCTGGATATAATCTGCCAAACCAGGCTGCCCAGGTTCGTCAAAAAATTGGTGTGGTCTCCCATATGCCTCTGTTGTATGGAGATTTGACTGCGGAAGAAAATATGCGTTTCTTTGGGAAAATGTATAACATTAGCAACTTAAACAAACGGATAGAAGAAGTGCTGGATTTGGTGGGATTAACCTCCCGCCGCCGGGATCTGGTGCGGACATTTTCGAGAGGGATGCAGCAACGCCTGGCGATTGGTCGTGCTGTCCTGCACGACCCTGAGGTGATGCTGTTTGATGAACCACACACCGGACTGGATCAGGATGCCTGTGACATGCTCGACAAGGTATTGCGTGATGTGGCTGCCCGGGGACGAACAGTGGTGATGACCTCTCACGACCTGGGACGGGTTGAGGACCTGGCGTCACGTTTTGATGTTCTCTCAAAAGGGATAATCTCCGCCACCACCAAAAAAACTGAATTAAAGTCGGACAATATTCTTACGTTTTATAAGAGAGCGCTGGCAGGTGAAGATGTCTGAGAATAAAATTCCTGCAGCCAGTTCGGGTAATTTCCTCAAGGCTGTATTTGCCATTGCCTGGAAAGACCTTTCTTCCGAAATACGTTCACGTGAGTTACTGTCTGCCATGCTGGTTTTTGCCATGCTGGTGATCCTGATATTTAATTTTGCACTCAAGTTGGATGCGAAAACACGCATATCCGCAACATCCGGCATCTTGTGGGTGACATTTACATTTGCAGGAACACTCGGTCTAAATCGCTCAATGGCTGTTGAAAAAGACCGCGGCTGCCTGGATGGATTGCTGCTTGCACCTGTTGACCGCTCCAGTATCTATTTTGGAAAATTGATCAGCAACTTGGTTTTCATGTTCATTGTAGAAGCCATCGTGCTGCCTCTTTACTCCGTTCTATACAATATAAACCTTTTTAATCCAGGGCTATTGTTGGTAATTTTGCTTGGTTCGGTAGGGTATATTGC
>JBDRQK010000139.1:0-6850 GCA_043826315.1 Chloroflexota bacterium | reverse complement strand
CGCTGGAGGTCCCGTTGTTGTCGGTCTTGACGGTGATGACAAAATCGTCCGAGGCACAATAATAACCTCCATCCGTGATGATCCAACTGTCAGAGGCGATCATGTTCGCACGGGAAGGTTTTCCTGCACAATAATTGCTGTTACCGCCAGAAAAAGAAACGCCGCTATGCAGTGTTTGCGCATCCCAACCGCTCAAAAGGGCATCATAATTTGCGGTGGAAAGGGTAACACCCACAAACATATCGGTCGCTTCTGTCAGTGCGCTCACATCCCAGCCCCCCAGGTCCTGGTCGAAATTACTGGCACCTGCGAACATATGGTACATATTGGTTACGCTGGATGTGTCCCAGGCACCGATATCCTGGTTGAAGGCAATGGCATCACTGAACATCACGTTCATATTTGTAACACTTGAAGTGTCCCAGCCCCCAATATCCTGGTTGAACGAACCGGTGTTTCCAAACATGTACTGCATGTCGTTAACGTTGGCTGTATCCCAACCCCCGATATCCTGATCAAATGCATCAGCGTATGCGAACATGCTCTGCATGTCCGTCACACTGGAGGTAATCCAATTTCCGATGTCCCCGTTGAAGGTACTGGCGTTGAAGAACATACCTGCCATGTCCTCCACTTTGGAAGTATTCCAAACCCCAATCTCCTGGTTGAAAGAGGTGGCATTGTGGTACATATCCCGCATATTTGTTACATTGCCTGTGTCCCAACCCGAGATGTCCTGGTTAAAAGCGCTGCTATCGTAGAACATATTGCCCATATCGTTAACGCCAGATGTATCCCAACCTCCGATGTCTCCATTGAATGCGCTGGCACTGGAGAACATACCAGCCATATTCGTAACACTTACCATATCCCAGTTTCTAATGTTCTGGTCGAATGCGCCGGCATTGTAGAACATCAAACTCATATCGGTGACACTGCTTGTGTCCCAATCCCCGATGTCCTGGTTAAAGGCGTTGGCAGCATAGAACATACTGCCCATATCCGTTACACTAACCGTTTCCCAGTTCCCGATGTCCTGGTTAAAAGCGCTGGCATTGTAGAATAAAGCATTCATATTTATGACACTGGAGGTGTCCCAGCTTGAAATGTCTCCATTAAAAGCCCTGGCGCCCCTGAACATGGAGCTCATATCTGTCACCAGCGATAGATCGGGAGCATCCGTGGCGGTCATGGTCAGGTGGGCACAACCATAAAATGCCTGCGCCATCGAAGTCCAGCCAACCGTGCCCCATTGTGCGATGGTCAGTAATTTAAGTTTGTCACCGCCATCATTAAAGTAGATCCTGGGAAAACCTATCCAACCCTCGCCCGTCCCGCTGTTATCCTTGATGCGCAGAGTGTAAGTACCCGCACCGCCCAAAGTGCTGTAATCGCAGGTGTAATCCCCTGTCTGCCCGCTGGCTTCATTCGTGCCATCATTGTTACAGTCCACGTTGTAATCATAACCAGCACCGCTGGTGGGGATGGTGAATTGATCATTTTCGGATGTCCCGGCGTTGTCGGTCTGGACGGTGATGACGAAATCGTTCGGTGAATGGGTATATCCATTGGGTAGAGGTGCGGCATAAACCGGTTGGCGGGTAAAGAGTACCAGGCTGAAAGCCAGAATCATTGCGAAAAAGCAGCGCCAGGTAGTTATTGAGACTGATACAGCCATGAAATTTCTCCTGAAGATCGGATCCATCCCAAATGCAATTGTCTTATTTCCGGTTTCGTAACTGCATGTATCCGGGTGATGGTGCACTTATTTTCCCCTCAATTCAACTCAATATCCTTTTTTAGTATACAACTATTTATATTAAATGCAATATATTTCACAAAAGAAAGACAAATTCCAGGAAGAGGATTCTTAAGACATCCACCAATCTGATGGTGGCAGGTAGCCGGGCATATTGAGTTCGCATTGTGCAGCCCATCCCCAGCACTCCCAAGCTCGGATACCCCGTTCTCTTTTTTACCTGTTTGACATTTGCTTTTCAAGGGTGATGAGATCAGGTTCGCACACATAGCCCAACTTCTCATTCATGGCCAGCATGGGAAGGTTCTTGGCGTCATTCTCGGCGTGTATGCGAACGTAACCATTGATCTGGGCAAAGGCAATGGCGCGTAGTTTCAAGGCCAGCCCAAGCCCCAGGCGCCGATAGGCAGGCTTGACCCCGGTCAGCCCCTGGTACAGGGAAACTCCCTTCTCAGAGACCAGAACATGGCTGAGGCCGATGTATTCATCCCCTTTAACGGCCACAAAAAATCCATCCGGAAGAACGGAAGGTCCGCTGATGGCATATTCGACGTACTTATCCAACCCCCTGCGCCCGATGCCAGCCGCCAGGTCTCCCGGCACGCTCAGGCTGATCTCCCAATCCAGGTAATACAGTTTTTCATTGCGGGCAGGGTCGTTCTCAAGCTGCGGGAGTGTCTTGATCTGTATGCCTTGTGCTTGAAAACGATCTTCAAGAGCGGAGAAGCGGCTCAGGTCAAAAGCCTGCACGTCCAGTTCGGACTCGATATCGCGGATGACCTCGCTAAAACCGCGCTTCTCCAGGAATCGAATGCAATCGGGTTGATCCTGGCTGGTGGAGGCGCGCAAGGCAAGCGGATCGAAAGGCTGCAGCCCGTGCAGGATGGTATCGTAGAGAGCGGAACCAACCCCGCTCCTGCGATTTTCGGGCAGGACGCTTATCGACAGGATGAAGTATTGTGGGTGAGCGAACCAGATGGATTGATTGTAATAACCCACCCCCACAACCCGGCCTGACTCAAGTGCAATCCAACGCTGAAATTTAAATTTCGGGTCGCGGCTCTGGTCACCGGATTCGATCCCAGCTGCCGTGGTGAGTTCATCGGGGTAGAGTGCATTGCTGAATTCGGCCAACCCCGGGTAGTGGGCGGTTGTAGCGGGAAGTATCTTCATTTAATATTCTTTTTAAGGCCTAGAATGTCAGATGGAAATAAATACGGATAATTCAGGGTCATCCCCAGCCTGCGACATCATAATAACGGGTACCGCGGTGGCCTTTGTGGGGAATTGGCTTTTCGAGCTTTTCTCCGGGGGTTTTTTCGATGATGAGGCTGCGAGGTTTCCCAGACCCGGGGTTGACTGCGCCCAACTCGATACGGGTGATCTGGCAGCGCCCAACCAGCATATCCCCCCAGATAGTGTAGACGTAATCGCCGACTTCCAGGCGGGAAGGTTTGCCCGCCATGTGGAATTCAAATTCCCCGACTCGTCCATCATACAAGGCTTCAACCGTTGCGACCCCGTCTTTTTGGGGGATGGTTTTTGTTATACCACTCATCTCTTTCTCCTAAAAATAGATATTCGATATCATTTGAAGCAAATTGTACCGCAGCCTGGCAATGGAAAACGGGGGCTGTTTGCTAAACCAGATCTCCTGCTTCTTTAAAGAAATATTCATGATCTTAAGGCGAAGCATGTGCCATATGGTACAATAGGGAGGGTTTCCCGATATTTCTTTAACCTTTGGACGAAAACGAAGGGAATTATATCCTGAATTCTACATCAGGATTTTTTTTATGAAATCAGGCAATACACAATTAAAACCAAAGAAATTTCAAAACAAATTATCATTTCAAGAATAGGATCACATACATGACGAAGAATATTTTAAATAAAACCTGGGCAATCATGATCGCAATGAGCCTGGCTTTTGGCCTGGCGCTCACCTCCCAACAGACTGCCTTTGCAGTTGACCCGGAATTGACCATCCAGAGCAACGGTGGTGGCATCCCCGAAATGGATGTCTCCGGCAATGGTATACCGATCCCTGACGGGGATACGACGCCTTCGCGACTTGACAACACTGATTTTGGCACATTAAATCTTGTTGGCAGTTCAAGAATTGGAATCTTCTTGATCACCAATTCCGGCACGGGCAGCCTCTACCTGACAGACACGCCGCGCGTCACAATCGGCGGAACCAACGCGGCTGACTTCACCATAATACAAGATGCGGGTTCGAAAGTAGTCAGTGGTGGTACGAGAACCTTCAGGATCTCCTTCGATCCAAGTGCATCAGGTCTGCGCACCGCTACGATCAGCATTGCAAATGATGATGCGGACGAGAACCCCTACAACTTCAACATTCAAGGTACAGGAAAGGTAGAAGCTCCAACCAACGTGATGGCCAGCAGAGGCACTGATATTAATAAAGTGCAGGTCACCTGGACAGAAACCACCGGGGTAACCTCCTACCAGGTTTACCGCAGGATCCTGGGGTCTCCATTTGGTTTGCTGGGCAGCCCGACTGATACATCCTTTGATGACACCACGGCATCCTTCGGTCAAAAGTATATTTATACTGTGAGAGCCTGCATCGGGACCATATGCAGCAGATATGCTGCCCCTGCTGCAGCAGGCTGGCTAGAATTCCTTGCTCCAACAGACGTAACAGCCAGTTTAGGCACATTCCGTGACAGAGTGCAACTCACCTGGACTGAAACCACCGGGGCAACCTCCTACCAGGTTTACCGTTTTACAATTATTGAGGGTAGATTAAGATTGCTGGGCAACCCGATAATTACAACTTTCGATGACTTTACCGCAAACCCCGGCGTTTATTATTATTACAAAGTAAAAGCCTGTAATGGTGGAAACTGCACCCGCCTGAGTGCTGCTGACAAAGGCTGGAGAAGTAAATAATTCGCGAAGAAAATTGCATCCGATGGGTGCAACTAATAGGAGAACCAGCCAGGGAATTAATTCCCTGGCTGGTTTTTTAAATAATAATCACCAATATTCTTGAGGTGCTGCAGGTCGTTCATATTGTGCACCTGCTGGCTGGACCTGCCAGGAGATGATAAAGGATTTTTCACTCAGGCTTGTTCGATCAAGAGAACTTGTTTTTCCTGCAAAGCGTTGTGCGTCTGCTGGGTTCTCTTTCTCAATTCATCAAGTTTTTGCAAGGCCTGAAGGATGATCTCTTTTGCTTTTTTCGACTGGGTCAGGGAGGTTTCGATCTTTTTCTGGACCAGCCAGTCTGTGATCAGGTTATCAAAGAAGAAGTCCGCAAACCTGGTAAATTCGCTGATATCGATCTGGAGATCGATATTCTCCTGAACATCCGCCAGTTCCCTTTTGAAATGACTCATCTTTTCCTGGACGCTTTCCACACTTGTGCGGGCGTCATCGATGCGGGAATGTTTAACGGCGGTGGCGAGAATCCCACCACCCAACATGTCCCACACACCCCAGCTTTCGGCGCTTTCCAAAGAGGCGATGATCGCTTCCAACCCTGAAATGACACGATTGCCAGCCGAGATGGCTTCGGCGATCTCTTTCAGCTGCGAGTTGAGGTTTGCGATCTTCCCGGAAACTTCGATGAGTTCCCTGGCGACAGGCTGTTCTGAACGGCGCAGGAGATCCTCTTTTTCTGAAAGCAGTAATTCATACTCGGCTTCAATGTTTGCCAGGTCGCCCAGCTGCCGAATCAGGGAATTCTTATCCTGTTCCAAGAATGTCACCTGTTTCCTGCTCTGCTGATACTTAAGTTGCGCCGAGAGCAGCTCCTGGCGTTCCTTATCTAATTGCTGTTCTTTGCTGCCGAGAACTGAATAGAACAGGGCTTTCAAGCTGAGATGCTCCAATTTTTCGACATCCACTTTTTCTTTTTCCAATTGGGACGCAAGAACTGAAAAACGCGTGGAGGCAGCCTGCAACTCAGTTTCAACCGTGTGGAGATCCCCCTCGAGTTTGAGCTTGAGCCTTTTTTGTTCGCTGATCTTTGTAAGGCGTGTACTCAATTCCGGGAGCATGGTTTTCTCCTTTGTTGATCTCTCTACTGTTAGGGTTAAAGAATTTGTTTCGGTTATTGCCAGGTAACTACTTTTGGGTTGAGCAGTTACTATTTTTTCCTTATTCTTATATACGAGTAAGTTGTGAAAAAGTATGAAGGATCGAATACAGGTATCTGATAAAGAAAAGGAGGTTGACTTTGGAAGGCAACCTCCTATTCTTTACTCCACGCCAATTCCGGTGACAGGTTTTTTCAAACCAGCCGTCTCGTCCGGATCCATCAAGACAAGCAGCCCGAGCGTGGCGATGTCGGCAAAAAGCAATGGGGCAAGAATGGGCGCACCGCGGATGAAGCGTTCGATGATGATGCCGTTATCCCTGGCCAGGTCCGAGAAAATGTGCAACCCGGCACCCAGCGTGCTCACCAGGATGATGAGCAGCATGCCGAGGATATAAGCCCATATATCGGCCCGGGTTGGCTTTCGTAAAAATCCGATCATGAGGGGCAGGACGGTGCCTAAAACACCTGCCGCGGTCGGGACCCACAACCAGGGATTGCTGAAATCGGTACGGGCATGATCGAGCACGCTGCTGATCAGGGTGGCAAGCATACCCATGCTCACCAGGAAAAAATAACCACTGGTCTTGCTGAACGGATATTGCAGGTGATTACCCCCGAACAGGACCAGGTTGCCACTGTCCACCGGGTTCTCCACCCAGATGGCGCTCAAACCGATGGCACCCACCAGGGCAAAGGTCAGGGGCGCAAGCAGGGGAGGTGCCCAGACTGCCAGGCTGATGTTAACCTGCTGCCCGGCTGCTGCAAAAGGCTGGAAAGCACGGATCATGTGGAAATAAGCACCCAACAGGCCAACCAGGGTGCTGGCGAGCAGGGTGGGAATGGCCAGCCAGAGGGCCAGCGACCGGTCCCGGAGTGAGATGAGACCGGCCAGCGCCAGGACCAGGGCAGCGATGGGACCAAAGATGACCGGGATCCACTCGTTGCCCACCAGGCTGCCGCTGATGCTGTGAGCCAGGTAGATCTCGACTGCCAGCATGAGCTCGTTAAAGGCTGCC
>JBDRQK010000138.1:0-2385 GCA_043826315.1 Chloroflexota bacterium | reverse complement strand
CCAGGTCAGGAAATAAATCAGCTCACGATACAACCATAGATCGCGCAAGTTGAGCGAGATCCAACCCCGTGAAGGGCGCAGGATGATGGACCTGACATCAGGTTCGGTTTTCGCAAGTTTCATATTCACCAGCTTAACAGGTTACCCTTGGGACTTGCGGAACCAGTCTATGGTCCGGCGAAGCCCCTCTTCAAAAGAAGTGGCAGCCTGAAAGCCAAATGCCTGCCGGGCACGGGTAACATCCAATCCGCGGCGCGGCTGCCCGTTAGGCTTGCTGGTATCCCATATCAACTTGCCCTCAAAACCGGTCAGGTGTGAGATCATCTCCACCAGTTCTTTGACTGGGATCTCGTAACCTGAACCCAGATTGACAGGTTCCGGACCGTTATATTTTTCAGCCGCCAGCAAAATGCCTTCGGCAGCATCTTCAACATACAAGAATTCGCGCGTCGGAGAACCATCCCCCCACACCTCGATCTCTTTTTTACCCTGCTGCTGTGCTTCGATGCATTTCCGGATCAAAGCCGGGATGACGTGTGAAGTTTCCAAATTGAAGTTATCGCGCGGCCCATACAGGTTGACGGGCAACAGGTAGATGGCATTAAAGTCATACTGCTGACGGTAGGCTTGCGCCTGGACAAGCAGCATCTTTTTTGCCAACCCATAGGGGGCGTTGGTCTCTTCCGGATACCCGATCCAGAGATCATCTTCCTTGAACGGAACAGGTGTGAACTTGGGGTAGGCACATACCGTACCAATGGCAACAAATTTCTCAACACCGTTCTGCCAGGATTGGTGCATCAATTCGACACCCATCATCAGGTTGTCGTAGAAGAATTCAGCCGGATGCTCGCGGTTTGCGCCAATACCGCCCACATGTGCGGCCAGGTGGATGATAATGATGTTAGCCGGGTCGGTGGCGGCTGGTTGAAAATCCGGCAGGTTGGCAGGTTTTAGGTGAGCCGGGCGACTTTCCAGCGGCAGGCGAGCATCATCCAGCAGTCTGTGGATGTCATCCCGGTCGGTCAAATCATAGTATTCAATTTGCGGCACAAGAATGTCTGCCGTTCCGCGTTGCGCCAGTTTTTCAGTCAGAAACGATCCTAAAAAACCTGCCCCGCCGGTTACAACCACTCGTTTATTTTTCCAGAAAGAATCTGTCATTGTTTCTCCTTTGAACGTGTTCAGGATACCCGCTTACCGGGATCCGATCCAACTGTATGATTTTCCATTCATCGACCGTCTCGAAGTGTCGAGAAAAGGTGAGGCTTTGGTATTGGTAAGTTACAGATCTATTGAACAATGAAATGGGCATTACGGTAATGCTCATCAGTCGGGTTGCGGATCAGGCCAGAGCGCAAAGCATGTACCACCTCGCGCACACCATCATCCACATTCAAGCCGGCTTTGAATCCCAGCTCACGTTTAATTTTCTCAAAAGAGACCCGAATGTCGCGCATGTCGCCGCCAAAAGTCAGGTCTTTATATCGAACAACTGTCTCGGGCAAGCGCTTGATGACCAATCCAACGATCTCATCCTTCGTGTAATTGCCATCATCACTTCCCAGGTTATAGATCTGCCCGCGTACTTTTCTTTCGGAAGCATTCAACCCGAGCAAGATACCCTGCACAACATCCCGAACATGCACAAAGGAACGTGAGTAGCCGCGTTGATAAATGATAAGCTCGCGCTTGGTATAGGCATCCAGAACGAATTGATTGACGATCAGGTCAAAACGTGTGCGTGGAGAGATGCCATACAGGGTCGCCAGCCGAAATATCAGAGGCGCACAGGAGGTGTCTTTTTGAGAAAGCAGGTATTCTTCGGAAGCGATCTTGGTTTCAGCATACAGAGATTGTGGGTTAAGTGGTGAAGTCTCTGTTACCGCCAACCCATCCCTGGAAAGACCATAGTTACTATAAGTGGAAGCAAACACAAATCTTTTTACACCCAGGTTAACAGATTGCTCAAAAACCTGCCGGGTGGCATCCACGTTATATCGCCAGGCAGCTTGTTTACCGATGGCCTGACAGGCTGGGAAACCAACGATGGCAGCCAGGTGCACAGTCGCATCCGGTTCCGGCCAATCACGCGGCAGCGAATTATGCAGTGCGCGCATCTCGGTGACATCTGCCCGGGCAAAATAAAAATCGGGGTGAGACATAAAAGCCAACAAGGATTCACCGCCAAAGATGAGCTTGTCCAGCACGGAGACACGATACCCGGAGCGCAACAACTCTGCTGTTAACATCGAGCCGATATAGCCAGCGCCTCCTGTCACCAGAATGTGATGTTTATCCTTCATTTTCGGCCTCCATGTGCAATAACACCTTGAATCCGATCACTTCCAGAACCGGTCCATCACCATCGGGTGAAATGGCAAT
>JBDRQK010000137.1:0-11280 GCA_043826315.1 Chloroflexota bacterium | reverse complement strand
ATTCACGGAGTAGATCGTTTGCATGCCGGTGAATTTACGATTGGTCCCGATTATCTTGAGGTGGTTAGTTTTATTGGTGCAGCTGTGGTTACCGGAGGGTCAATTCGGATCAAGAATTCCAGCCCAGATTATTTGAACATGGTGCGCATGGTGTTCAATCGTATGGGTGTTGATTGGCTGTCGGAGGGAAAAGACATTCTGGTTCCTGCTGGTCAGGTATTAAAAATTCAACCCGATCTTGGTAATGCCATACCAGAGATCAAGACCAATGTCTGGCCAGCCTTTCCCACTGATCTTATGAGTATCGCAATTGTCGTGGCTACCCAGGTCAGCGGATCCATATTATTTCATGATTGGATGTATCTTAGTCGCATGTATTTTACAGACAAGCTGGTTGGAATGGGTGCTCAGATCGTTTTGTGCGATCCGCACCGTTGTATCGTACAGGGACCGACAAAATTGTTTGGTGAGAAAATGGAAAGTCCGGACATACGCGCCGGTATGTCTTTAATGCTGGCTGCCCTGGCAGCGGATGGACAATCCACCATACGGAACGTTGGTCAGATCGATAGAGGCTACGAAAATGTAGATGGTAAATTTAGAGACCTGGGAGCAAAGATCGAAAGAATTAGTGATTGATTTTAAGAAGAGGGCCATCTTCCAGAAGAGAGATGGCCCTCAATTTGTTATCAAAATGAGATCCTATGCTTGTCCTTGAAAACAAAGTAAAGGAGAAAAGGATCCGCTTTTAAGTTGGGAATATCCAGGGATATTCAATTTATTTTAAAGGTGCATTTCAGGTAAGGTAATTCCTTTTTTATAATATTTGTTGCAGAAAAAAAATTAGATTGGCAGATGTTTATTGTTTGGGTTGAGCCGATACTTCCAGAAATTGGGATACAGACTCGCGCAGCATCTTTTCTGGCAATGCTCCCACCTGGCGGTGAACAATTTTGCTGCCAAATACAAATAGCATGGTCGGGATTCCCTGGATACCATATTTCATTGCCCACTCAGGATTTTCGTCTGTATTTACTTTGGCTACAACGACTTTTCCTTCAAATTCTTTGGCAATTTTATCCAGCATAGGCCCGACCATTTTGCAGGGTCCGCACCAGGGTGCCCAGAAATCAACGATCACTGGCAATGGGTTGTCGAGTACAGTTTTTTGAAAAGCAGCGTCAGTCACATGAATAGGTTCCATAATTATTTAATCACTCCTTGTTTCGGTGGTTTCACCTGGTTTTAGAATTTTGTATCCGGACTTGATCCGGGCAGATTTTCCGAGCATAATACTGGCTGAACAATATTTATCTTCGGATAATTTGATCGCTTGTTCGACATCTCTCATTTTGATGCTTTCACCCCATAAAAGATACATGATATTAATATCTGTCCAGATCATCGGGTAAGTATCGGCTCGCAATCCTTCAACTTCAACTTTAAAATCAGTCAAGTTGATCTTTTTCTTTTGTAGAATGGAGACAATATCCATGCCCGTGCACCCTGCCAACCCTGCCAGAAGCAACTGCATGGGTCCGACCCCGGGCACTCCATTGATCGTGGTCATCTGGACCTGTCCTCCAGCCTCATTGTATCCTATGAAATCCATCCCGCCTTTCCAGACTGCCGTGAGTTTGGTCCACTTATCTGTCATCAATCCTCCATCAAATTTAATTAATAAAAATGGATACCGTTTTAATTTCGCCAAAAGTATAACATAATCGCCTATGTTATAATCTTGCCCGCTATGGAAGATTTATTCACTCGTTGGAAATCAGGGCTCTCTAGAACTGGAAAAGCTGCCTTCGGCAGGGTGGCCAGCTTGCTTGGAGCAACAGAAATCAATACCGAATTCTGGGATGGATTGGAAGCGATCCTGATCCAGGCAGATATAGGGATCGCTACCACGCAGTCGATATTATCTTCATTGCAAGCCACCGTACACACCAACGGAATAACCAGGTCTGCTGATCTAAAACCATTACTGGAATTGGAATTACGTTCAAGGCTGGGAGAGAACACAGGTTTTGAAATTGATGCAAAACCATTTGTAATCATGCTTGTAGGTGTAAATGGTTCCGGTAAAACCACAAGTATTGCCAAGTTGGGTCAAAAGTTCGCATTAACTGGCAGGAAAGTGCTACTGGTCGCAGCAGATACCTTTCGGGCTGCTGCAGTGGACCAATTACAGGTCTGGGCAGAGAGGTTGAATTTACCAATAATCGCCGGTCAACCGGGCAGCGACCCGGGTGCGGTTGTCTATGATGCCATTAAATCTGCCAGTGCAAAACAAATCGATATTGTCTTGGTGGATACTGCTGGAAGATTGCATACCCGTTTCAACCTTATGGAAGAATTAAAAAAAGTTGTCCGGGTGACAGGCAAAGCGCTAAATGGTGCACCCCATGCGACCTGGTTGGTTTTGGACGCCACAACCGGTCAAAATGCCTTTTTACAGGCAAAATCCTTCAAAGCTGCCGTAAATGTCACCGGGATAATTCTGGCAAAACTCGATTCGTCAGCAAAGGGGGGCATGGCGTTTGCCATCCAGGAGGAATTGGGCTTGCCTATTTTGTATGCGGGCTTGGGTGAAAAGGTGGATGATTTGCAAGAATTCAATCCGGATGTATTTGTTAAAAGTATTCTGGATATTTGACACTGCACGTTGCTTGGAGGACTTATGCAAGAACTTTTGAATAGATTAACGAATGCCGAAAGCACCATTTTACAAATTATGGAGCGTCTTTGACATACAGGGTGCAGAATCTTCACTTTTTGAGTTGGAAAAGGAAATTCAAGATCCCAAATTTTGGGATAATTCCACATATGCCCAGGGGATTATGAAGAAAGCAACCGCTTTAAGAAATGAAATCGAGTATTGGCGTGGTTTTTTGCATAGAATCCAGGAAACAAAGGAAATGGCGGCTCTAAAGGACGAGAGCTTACAGGAGGATCTCGAAAAAGAAACCAGTGATATTGAAAGTGAAGTTGACAAACGATCATTTACGGCGATGTTATCAGGAAAATATGATTCGGATGATGCCATCCTGGCTATTCACGCTGGCGCAGGTGGTACCGATTCCCAGGATTGGACAGAAATGCTCATGCGAATGTACCTTCGCTGGGCTGAGACTCGTAATTTCGAAACCGAAGTAATGGATATCACAATGGGGGAGGAAGCAGGCGTAAAGAGTGTAACGCTTTCAGTAAAAGGTCGTTATGCGTATGGTTATCTACGCTCAGAAAAAGGGGTTCACAGGCTTGTCAGATTGTCTCCATTTGATTCGGCTCATAGAAGACATACGTCATTCGCATTGGTAGAAGTATTACCCCAAATCGCTTTTGATAATCCTGATATTCAAATTGATCCTGGGGATTTGAAGGTCGATGTATTCAAGTCATCAGGGGCAGGTGGCCAAAATGTTCAAAAAACATCAACCGCTATCCGAATCACACATATACCAAGCGGATTGGTTGTTACCTGCCAAAATGAACGGTCTCAAACTCAAAATCGGGAAAATGCGATGAAAGTATTAATGGCGCGTTTGGTGGAAATTCAGCAGGCAGAAAAAAGTGACGAGATCGCTGTATTGCGTGGAGAGTATACCAAAGCTGAATGGGGAAGCCAGATCCGCTCGTATGTCCTCCATCCCTACCAGATCGTCAAGGATCACCGCACCGATCATGAAAAAGGTAATGCACAGGCAGTATTAAATGGTGACTTGGATGGCTTCATGGAGGCATATTTACGCCAGGGGGAATAAAATTCCCATGTTGATATTTGCAAGCGTTGCTACTTGACGCACCTGGATATCGCCGCTATAATCAGTCCGCTCGATTCGGGACAGTAATTTGGATTTCTAACCGACTCAAATGAAAAATAATAAGTTAAAGTGATTAAGGAGTTTGTTATGCCGCCACAACCAAAAAGAAAAATATCCAAGGCTCGTCGTGACCGCCGTCGTTCTCACGATGCGCTCACTACAAGTAACTTGGTCGCATGCACCAATTGCGGAGAAATGGCATTACCGCATACTGTATGTCCGAGCTGCGGATTTTACAAGGGACGTGAAGTGATCGATGTAAAGAAAGACGAGAAAAAGAAATAACACCAAAAGGCCGTGACAATCACGGCCTTTTGGTGTTATATGGGGTATGAATCTAAATACTGAAAAGATCGCGTTTATATTTCCTGGGCAGGGATCGCAAATAGTGGGGATGGGTTACGACCTGGCAACCCAATTCAATCCATGTAATGAAATTTTCAAACAGGCGGATCAGATTCTTGGGTTTGAGATATCAAGAATACTATGGGAAGGACCTCCTGAGACTCTAAATGAGACCGTTAATACTCAACCAGCCTTACTTGTGCATTCAATCGCCGCACTTAGATTATTTGAGAATGAGTTTCCGGATATCAATCCAGTTTTTATTGCAGGACATTCACTTGGGGAGATCACTGCCCTGGTTGCAGTCGGATCAATATCATTTGAAAATGGATTAAAGCTTGTACGGAGGCGCGGCGAATTGATGCAGGAGTCTGGCAGAATATCTCCTGGTGGTATGGCAGCTATCCTGGGCATGGATATTCAGTCACTGGAAGTAGTCTGCGCTGATGCCTCCGAAAGAGGAGAGATGGTGCAAATTGCCAACGATAATTGTCCTGGTCAAATAGTGATATCCGGTCATCAATCTGCTCTGGAACGAGCGATGGAAATGGCGAAAGAGAGGGGAGCACGAAAAGTCCGACCATTGGCAGTCAGTATTGCTGCTCATTCTAACTTGATGATAAATGCACAGAAAGGATTCAGCAAAGCTATTGAAAGCATTGAAGGATTTAAGGATGCAGATAAACCAATAATCAGCAATGTAAAAGCTGTTCCAATAACCAGCAGTGGTGATTTAAAACATGATATTCTGGCTCAGTTGACCTCACGGGTCCGCTGGACAGAATCAATTCAATATTTGCGATCGCATGGAGTATCAACATTTATAGAAATAGGTAGTGGAAATGTGCTTACGGGGTTATTGAAACGTATTGATGAAAATTGTAATGGTTTTTCTTATGGGACAATTAACAATATTGAATCTTTCAGGAGGGAGATGGATGTATCAACAGAGACGTGACACCTTTCACTTAAATAGGTTCGAGAACTAAATTATAATCAATAAAATTAATATACATGGTTTCAATCCTGATTGGAGAAAAATTATGAGTTTAAGCGAAGTAGCTTGTTCAATTGCAGAATCGCCAACCTTACGGTTGAATGAGGAAGCGCGATTGTTGCGTGAACGTGGTGAATCCGTCATCCATCTTGGCATCGGGGAGCCAAAAAATAAAGCACCTATAAGCGCGATCTTAAGTTCAGCTGCCAAATTGAGCAGTGGGGATATTAAATATGTTCCAACGGATGGCTTGCCTTCCTTAAAAAAAGCAATCATTCGTTATACCGAAGACCAATACCAGCGAATTGTGGAACCACAAAATGTCATTGTGTCTGAAGGTGCAAAACAATCTCTATTTAATATTCTCTTTACAATTTGCAATCCTCAAGATGAAGTGATCGTACTGGCACCTTACTGGGTGAGTTATCCCGAAATAATTAAGATGATTGGAGCGGTACCTGTAATAGTAACGCCGGAAGATGGGCGATTTATTCCAAGTTTTTATGAGATCGAGCAAGCCATCAGTTCTTATACAAAAGCGATCATCCTTAATAGTCCGAATAACCCCTCGGGCGCCATCTTTCCATCAGAAATTCTTTCAAAAATTGTCGATCTGTGCGAAAGGCAGGGAATTTACTTAATTTGTGATGATATTTATCACAAACTTGTGTTTGATGGAAAAATAGCCTCGCCAGCCTGCCAATTTTCAAAAAAAGATATAGAAAATACAAAGGTCATCATCGTTAATGGAGTAGCCAAATTATATGGAATGACCGGCTTTCGCATTGGCTGGGTGGTAGCTTCCAAGAAAATGGTAGAGGTGATGACCAACGTTCAATCCCAGACCACAACCTGCGTTTCACCAGTTATGCAATCCGCCGCTGAAGGTGCCTTAACAGGTATGCAATCCATTGTTGAAAGTCTGCGCTTGACGATGCAAAATAACCGGGATGTTTTAATGCAGGAGTTGCACGCATTTAGTGATGTCCGTGTCACAAAACCAGAAGGCACGTTTTATGCACTACCTGATTTCAGAGCATACTTAAGAGATAGTGTGGCAAAAAATTCTGTTGATCTATCTAATTTCCTTCTTAAGAAAGCAATGGTTGTGACCGTACCGGGCAAAGAATTTGGTATGGAGGGTCATTTAAGGTTGAGTTTTGCAGGATCTGTAAAAGAAATAACCGAAGGGGTTGAGCGCATGAAGTGGGCACTTGACCCCAGTGCTCCAAGTGAAATTTATATTGGTGATCGCAAATTGGTGAGGGATTGGCTATGAACAATATTATGGGTATCAAGACCCCAGCTGAACTTCAGGCAGGAATTAATCGCTGCGATTACGGTTTGGAGAATCTGGGTTTAACCAATTTAAGAAAAATATATTGGAACTTGCCTGTTGAAGCTTTGTATGAAGAAGTGATATTTCGAGGAGAAGCTCAAATTTCTCATTTAGGTCCTATTGTTGTCAATACCGGAAAGCATACTGCCAGGGCAGCGAATGATAAATTTGTAGTTCGCGAACCATCTTCAGAAGAGCATATCTGGTGGGGACAATATAACCGTCCATATCCAACAGAAAAATTCAACGAACTTTTCAGCCGCGTGCAAGGATATTTACAAGGCAGGGATGTATTTGTTCAGGATTGTTTCGGAGGAGCAGACCCGGATTTTCGTCTCCCTGTCCGGATTATTACCGAGTATGCATGGCACAGCCATTTTGCTCGCAACATGTTTATTAAACCCCAAACAATGGAAGAATACCGTCGCCACACTCCGGAATTTACGGTTATTTGTGTACCAGATTTTAAATCTTTCCCCCAAATAGATCAGACGCCAACTGATACTTTTGTTATTCTGAATTTTGACCAGCGATTGTGTATTATTGGAAACACAGGTTATGGTGGAGAGATCAAAAAATCTGTTTTTACTGTTCTAAATTATTTGCTTCCTCTCAATAACAATGTTATGACCATGCACTGTTCTGCTAACGCTGGGAAGAGTGGAGATGTTGCCCTTTTCTTCGGTTTGTCCGGTACCGGGAAAACCACATTGTCAGCAGATCCCAATAGGTTGTTGATTGGAGACGATGAACATGGTTGGAGCGATAACGGCGTATTTAATTTTGAGGATGGATGTTATGCCAAAGTAATTGGTCTTTCTGAAGCAGCAGAACCTCAGATCTATGCCTGTACCAGGAAATTTGGGACCATTCTCGAAAATGTAGTCTATGATCCTGCAACCCGAAATATAGACCTTGACGATCCGATTCTTACAGAGAATACACGTGCTTCTTATCCCTTGGATTTTATAGAAAATGCTGTCGCAGAAAAACGCGGAGGTCATCCAAAGAACATTATTTTTCTAACCTGTGATGCATCCGGAGTTTTGCCTCCAATTGCGAAGTTGTCTGTTGACCAGGCTTTATATCACTTTATATCTGGGTATACTTCCAAGGTTGCAGGTACTGAGATAGGTCTGAGAGATGAACCTGAGATAACATTTAGCGCTTGTTTTGGTGGTCCATTCATGGTCCACCAGCCAGCATTTTATGCGGACTTATTAAAACGGAAAATTGAACGATATTCTGTAAATTGTTGGTTGGTAAATACTGGCTGGGTGGGGGGGTCTTATGGTGTTGGCAAACGGATCAGTATCCAATACACGCGGAGTCTACTCAATGCAGTATTGGATGGGAAACTGGAGAATGCGGAATTCTATTCTGATCTCATTTTTAATTTCCAAATTCCAATGGCTTGCGAAGGAATACCAGAAAAAATCTTATATCCTTCAAAAGCATGGGATGATGAGGAAGAATACTGGAATAAATATCGCCAACTTGCAACGAGATTTATTGATAATTTCAAGAAGTTTGAACAGACGGTATCTAAAAAGGTCTTGGATGCAGGCCCAAAAATTTAAATAGTTTTCTTGAAATTCCTGGGATAACATGGAACCAATCTAAGCTGAGGTCAAACGAACTGAAGGATGAATTGGATTCATGTTATCTGTCTTTTTGTAAAAAATAAATTCATCGAGATATTTATTCAACATCTGAACCGCCTGGTGCATCATTATTGGTGAGATCATCAGTTGCCAACCAGGCATTAAATTGCGCTACCAATCTTCCTGGAATCCGACCTTGAATCAAAACATGATTACGTTCATTTTCAACTCTTTCGATTTGACCGGTTTCATGAAAGAGAGAAATTAAATAGCCTTGATTGTAGGGCAGCCTTACTTCGATGGGGATCATGTTTTCATAAAGAATTTCACGAATTAGATCCATCATAAGTGGTAACCCATCGCCAGTAATTGCAGATATGGCAACTGAATTTGGAAACTCGGCAATTATTTTCTGTGCGGTATCGGGAGCAGAAAGTTTGTCGACCTTGTTCAAAACTGTAATTATTGGAATTTGAGATGCATTAATATCTTTGAGGGTCTCAATTACAGAGCGAGCATGACCCTGCGAACTGGGATGCGAGATGTCAATTATATGAAGCAGTAGATCTGCTTCTGCAATTTCCTCCAAAGTTGCCCGAAAAGCTGCTACAAGAGTTGTAGGGAGTTTCTGGATGAATCCTACAGTGTCAGTAAAAAGAGCTTGGTATCCACCTTGTAATTCTACGCGACGGGTTGTAGGGTCAAGAGTAGCGAAAAGCTGATCAGCAACATAGACATCCGAATTTGATATTCTGTTCAAAATCGTGGATTTTCCAGAATTCGTGTAGCCAACAATGACAACAATGGGCAGTCGTGATCGTTTCCTTTGAGACCGATATCTCTGGCGATGTGCACGTACTTTTTCTAATTCTTTCTTAAGATGTGAAATTTTATTTCGAATACTTCGACGGTCTACTTCCAGTTGGGTTTCGCCTGGACCTCTCAAGCCAACACCGCCAACACTACCCGAGCGACCTCCACCTCCACCAGCCTGTCGGGCGAGGTGAGTCCAGGCACCGGTCAAACGTGGAAGATAATATTCATATTGTGCCAACTCAACCTGGAGCATTCCCTCACTTGTTTTGGCATGTTGAGCAAATATATCTAGGATCAATGCAGTTCTGTCTAAAACACGTAAATCTTTTCCAAGAGATTTCTCAAGCTCCCTTTGGTGGCGTGGAGAGAGCTCGTCATCAAAAATGATCACTTCGGCAAGTGTTTCTTCTGCCAATGCTATCAATTCCTGAACTTTTCCAGAACCGATGAAAGTCACTGGGTTTGGATGTGCAAGATTTTGTGTAAGTTGTCCCACCACTATTAATCCTGCAGTTTCAGAGAGAAGACTTAATTCCAACAACGAGTCATCCAGGGCAAGGATATTTTTTTTTCCGATGATGGACACTCCAACCAAGAATGCCCTTTCCTTTTTTCTTATCGTAGTTTCCGGTAATTTTTTTGACATCAAATTGACTCTTCCAGGTAATTTGTGACTTGTTACAACCAATTGGGTGGGATATATTCTAGTAGAAACACGTAATCATAAGGTTAGTCTAAATCAATATACATTATTTTGCAATTCATTCTTGATTCATTATCCAAGTCAAAATTGTTGTTCCTACAATTTCCAGGCTTTCAGCTGATATTTTGTCTACTGTATCAGCTGTTGTATGCCAATATGGATAATCGATATCAATAATATCTACTGCAGGTATGCCTGCTTCAATGAACGGAATATGATCATCAATGATTGAGTATTTGGGTAAATCGATAAAGAACGAATCAAATCCCAGCGTTTGAGCAGTATTCCAGATTTCATATGTAAGTTCATTGTTTGAATTTAATTCACGATAAATATTCAAATCTCTATCACCAACCATATCAAGGATTATGACAGCTCGCGGCACTGTCTTGAGATTTGATACGAAAAAGCGTGAACCTAATATCCATTCCCACCCTGGAATATTACCATTATCTTCAGCATCTAAGAATACAAGCCATATCGGAAGGGAATTGGCAGGTAAAGTGCGTCCTAGTTCAATAAGAATTGCTACCCCAGATGCACCATCGTTTGCGCCGGGTACCGGATTTGATTGCATGGATGGCTCTGGATCTTTGTCAGCGTATAATCGACTGTCGTAATGTGCTGCGATTATTATTTGTGGAGGTTCATTCGAATTCTTTGCGATGATATTTCTTATTTGGTGACCTTGATATAAACCTTTTTGCAGTACGACAACCCAATCTGCCAGATCAAAATTTGATTTTACCCATGGATAAAATAACATATGGGATAGACTACCAGGTGTGCGCGGTCCCATTTCTACTTGGTTTATGACATTCTCAAGCGCGAATGAACCGTTGAAGGTAATTGTTCCAGTTGAGTTTGGAAAATAAAGTGGGAAGGTCACCCTTTTGGAAATAATTATCAATAGGATAATCATAATGATTAATGGAAAATGAATTGAAAAACGTAACTTTGGCATTATACATTCTCTAAAAAAAGTTTCAAATCCAAGAATGACCGTTCAGAATACTTTTGTGCACGTTCCCGTTTTCCCATCTTTTGATCCATTTGGAGTGGAGGTAAAATTCCGAAATTTGCCTTCATCGGTTGAAAATCCGATAAGTCTGCCTGAGTAATATATCGGCATAAAGCACCTAAAATGGTTGTTTCAGGCATTATAAGAACAGGAAGACCATAAACCATCCTTGCAGCATTCCAACCTGCCAGAAGCCCTGTTGCAATATTTCCAGCGTAACCTTCCACTCCGGTGATTTGTCCGGCGAAAAATAGGTTGGGTTGTTTTTGAAATTGGAGTGATGGGGATAGTAATTTGGGAGAGGAGATATACGTATTTCGGTGCATTTGACCATAACGCTCAAATTCCACATTTTCCAATCCTGGAATGTTACGAAATACTCGATCTTGTTCAGAAAAAGTTAAGTTGGTCTGAAAACCGACCATGTTGTACAGGCTCCCTATCAAATTGTCCTGTCTAAGTTGGAGAACAGCATAAGGCCGTGAATTTGTATGTGGATTAAATAAGCCAACAGGACGCATAGGTCCAAACGCGAGGGATTCTTGTCCGCGTTGGGCTAATATCTCGATGGGTAAACATCCCTCAAAGAATTCATGAGCGCCAGCTCTAACGCCTTTTTCAATCTCAC
>JBDRQK010000136.1:0-7839 GCA_043826315.1 Chloroflexota bacterium | reverse complement strand
TGGAAGCCATTAGCCTGGACATCACCGGCGTCAAAAAAGCAGACCGCCTTTTGTGCTTTTGCCCAATCTGTTGCCACCTTGATTGCCGCTGGTTGAGTTAAAACTGGTTCACCCCAGTATTTGTCGAATAAAGTTGGATTCAAGAATCGTTGCTGTTTAAAATCCTCCCATACCAGTTTCTGCTTCATGCAGGCCATCAGCCATTTGGTTTTGTCACTGCTTCCAGAACCCAGGGTTCGATTCAATTTTGCTATAGTCTGCCCTGCATCCCCGACCAGAGCCAGTGTATGCCGATAGTGGGTGGCGTCATCAAGATCGGCGTTGATATTGATGACATGTTTTACATTGGGATATCCTGTTCTTGAGCAGTCCGACTGGCAAACGGAACGTGTCCCGATTGCGATAAGCAGGTCGGCATTTTCCATGGCAAAATTACCCGGAAGAGAGCCCTTCGAGCCGCCGACAGACATGTTCTGCGGATGAGAATAAGGGACGCAGCCGGTTGCGATGGGAGTGTGAACCAGCACACCGCCCGAACGCTCAAGCAGAGACGCCAGTTCGGGACCTGAACTCCAGCCACCACCGCCGACCTTGAGGATGATCCGTTCCGCTTCCCGGATCCATCCTGCTGCCTGGTCGTAATTGCCCTCTGCCGCACCCAGGGAAACCGGAACAGTTTCCGGCAATTCGGCGAGATTAAAATTTGGCAACCAGGCAGCCTGGGTATTCATTGGCATCAGCAGGAAGAAGGGACCAGCGTGGTAAGGATGGTCCACCGTTGCCGCACCACGTTGCAGGGCTGTTGGGAGAGCCAGGGGGGTGTGAAGAGAATAGGAGCGACCCATGATTGCAGCGAGTTGCAGGAATAAGCCTTGTTCGTGTTTCGGCACTTGCTGCATGTTGTAACCTTCGTCTTCGCTGGTCTCGTCACCGAACAGGTACCAGATGCCGATCCCATCGGAGGCGGGAACAAGCGAGGCAGCCAGGGCTTGCAATGCCCCCGGACCAATGGATGTGATCACGGCAGCTTTCTCGCCAGTCACCCATCGTAAAGCAGTGGCGGCATGCGAAGCCTCGATCTCGCTGCGTACTCCGCAGACCTTTACCAGACCTGCTTCCTGGTAAACTCGCAATACCTCGCCTACTTCGGTCGAACCATGTCCAAAAACCGTGAGAAAGGTTTTCACACCCTGACGGATCAAGCCCAGCACCAGTGCTTCGGAGAGGGTCAGATCAATGTTTAGAGGTAAATTATTTTTTGATAATGCAGTGGCATGTTCGACCCGTGAGCGGGTCAATTCATTGTGGGGGGGTTTTAGAGATGCGTTCATATTTACCTCTATTATGCCTTTATTTTACCAACAAAACACCTATAGACTGTGAATCATAGCTGATCCCTGACGGGTGATAGACGGTATTGTACTCTGAAAAGGCTCTCACAACCCCACCTGCAATGATAGCAAGCAGCGATAAGCACACACCTGAAATTGGCATAGCCTTCCCGAAACTACCTGATGGACCAGCCAGAAACTCTTCAAGAATCGAAATACTTTATGAAGGTATTATATTTTTAAAATGTCAATTCATTACACAAAGCCGATTTTGTTCAAACCATACCTCTTCTCTTACTAAAACAGGTGAAAATACAATCAAAGCTTCTGGCAATAATAATTATTAAAACAAGCTCAATTGGGTCCACGCAATTGAGCTTGTGCCGATCAGTGGCAGCCTACAAGTCTGACGATTTATGGGAAGCCGTAATGGATGAATTAATTTATTAATCCAGGAGCTGCTTTACCATCGTTACCAGCCGTACTCCCAATGGTTTTATCTTTTGAAAGCCATTACCTGAAATGATGCCATCCAATACAGGATCAATCCTTACCACTATACTGCCACAAAGCATATCGATACCGTGGTTAAAAAGTAAAGGACTGAGCGGGGTGCCAGGTCCCAGGATGATCACATAAGCATCTGGGGAGCATAAGGAAAGCAAACCATCCATCGTACCATTGATAAAAGCCATGCTGGTGATCGCAACTACTTCCGAATTGGGGATAATGCGTGGAGCTTCTCTGGCATCCAGATCACCATCCTTTGGGCGCAATTCAAGCACATCAAGCTTGCCCACCTGCTGCTGAAGTTCTGGAACGAAAGGGAAATGCCCGATCAAAGCCACTTTTTTCCCCTTTCCCATTTGAGCGATCACATCCCCTGCATTGCGCTCAGTCCACCTCTCAGGCTGATACGGCAATAATGCATTAATGGCAGCCAATCCCACACTGGTAAAAGGTGGTTTGTTCCCGCTTGTCAGTTGACAAAGTTCACGCGCGCTCTGCTTCTCAAGTTCAATCACCTTAGCTCGATTTTCATCGTTCATCCGAAAATCGTGGACCGGGTTCGATCCCAACCCGCAACGGCGCACACCATCCAGCTCTACAACTACCGCTGTCCAATGCATGCCGATGCAAACTCTCTCCACCTTGGCGTCTGGTAAACCAGAGTAAATTTCTTTCAAAAGGTTCATGATAATAATTGCCCTTTGACGAGCTGTCCTTTTTCAAGTCTGGATCGTCCTTCAGGTATTTGTATTATTGCATCTGTGGTTGCCATCATTTGAAAACGACTTGGCAAATTGATCGGATGAAAAATCTCCATATCGGATGTTGCTTCGAGCCAGCCATTAATGAATTGTGTCCAATCCAATTGCCCTCTGACAGTCTCGGCGAGCCTCATGGTCTGGAGGGGAAGCCCTGTTATCTTACTCCCGGATAATTTCCTCAATCCGGGTAGTGCCAATTGCAGGAATGCCATTGAATTGGAAGGTGGTCCACCTGGCAGGCAAAAAACAGGTTTTCTGGCATACCTTCCAAAAGCCACCGCCTTACCCGGTCCGATGCGGACGCGATGATAGATCTTTTCCCAACCCAATTCATCTAAAATTCGTACTACGAGATCACGTTCACCGCTCCAGGCTCCCCCACTGGTCAATACGGCATCATGGTCACTCAGACAGGTTTGAAGTTTTTCTCGGATCAAGATCTCGTCATCCCGTGCAATAAATGTGTTTACTTCAAACCCATAATGTAAACACCAGGCTGCAAGCGCGATCAGGTTACTGGCATACAATTTACCTGAAATTAAAGGCTGTCCTGGAGCAATGACTTCATTTCCTGTAGCCAGAATTGCGATTCTTGGTTTTTTTACAACAGGTATGGATGAATAACCCGCAGCCGCCAGGGAACCCAGTTTTAGTGCAGTGATTTGAACACCTTTTTCAACTTGCAATTCTCCAGTGTGGATATCGCTTCCCTGGAACAAGATATTGCGACCTGCGTGAGCATCATTCCTCACAACCAGCGAATCTCCGGTCAACGAGGTGAACTCTTCTGCAATTACTGCATCAGCACCATTCGGGATGGGCGCGCCGCTTAAAATTCGAACTGCTTCCCCCAACTGCACTTGCCCTTGCCAACCATCTCCAGCAGCCACCATTCCAATAACTTGTAAAACTACAGGAGAATTTTCGCTGGCTGATTCAATGTCTGTTGAATGGACTGCAAAACCATCCTTGAGGGAGACATCCAGCGAAGGCGAGTCCACCAGACCCGGCAAGTCTCTGGCTGAGATCCGGTTCACAGCCGCGAGCAACTCTACATCTTCCGATTCAAGCGATTGAATGTGTTCGTGAGTGAGTTGCAAAGCCTCATCAAAAGATATCATGGTTTTATTATAAAGCGTTGTTCGATCAAGTCTGCCATGGCTTGCACATCTTCCAATCCAAAGTGGGGTACACCCAGGTCGAGCGGGAAATCAGCCGCCACGGCAAAGCGCTGCTCCCGGCTTCCAATAAGATCCTTTGAATTGGCAGCCCGAACGATTTCGAGGGCTGGTTTCCCTGCTTGCTTATAGCCCTCCACTAGGATCAGGTCCACACCTGTGATATTTTCACAAATTTCATCCAGGCTGAGTTCTTTATCGATCTTCCAGTAGGATGCGACCTTATCCGGTGCGGCGATGATGACATGATCACTGCCTGCTTCAAAAAAACGCCAGCTATCCTTGCCAGGTTTATCAATATCGAAACCGCTGTGCGAATGATGCTTGATGGTTGCCAGGTTGTAATTTCGACGTTTCAATTCGGTGATGAGTTTTTCCAGCAGGGTGGTTTTCCCGCATCCGGACTTACCGATGACGGTCACAATGGGGATTTGCATATTACACCTTCAGAGACGGATGTTAATACATCCCGATGGTTTTCAGTTTCACTTAACGTACCATAATAAGCTTGCCCTGCACATGCCTTGCACAGGATTTGTTCTTCAAACCTTACTTCACGTTCGTTGAAGATCTCTTCTCCACAACACTGGCAATAAGCCCTGGCGCTCTCACTACTGATTATGGAGCGCATTGAAACGATCAGCTTGACAGGTTGCACGACCAGTAATTCCTCCACCGGCATCGACTGGTAGGCAAGCAGGTAAGCGTGCCATGAATCATCAGGATGTTGGGCCTGGTCTTTGACTGCCAGGCGGACATTCGGATGGGGAGCAATACGGACGGTCTTGCCCATGACGGTATCGATAAAAGTAGCTGCCATTTTTCCAAAGTCCATAACCCGCATCGTTCGGCGTCCAGCCCAACAACCTGTCGAAACGCTGACACCGTCCATCAGGCATCCATCCGTTTCAATAAATGTAAAAAGCCGTTTATCCTCCTGGGGCAGTTCCAATCCCAGGATGTCTGCGGCACACAAACCCATGCGTACACCCAGGACCTGCCTTGGGCACAGGTGATTATGCCGGCTGGCTGATAACTCCAGTAATTCTTCAAGTTTGGTCATGGAATCCTTACCGTCAGAAAATGATAAAAAAAGCGATAGACAGGATCAATAAACCAATTGAAATGAATTTATCCAGCGAACCCGCTCGTAATGGTATGGCACGGCTCTGTTCCGGGCGAAAGGCACGGCATTCAGCCGCCAGGGCAATTTCCTCGGTCCTGCGCAGGGCATTGGCAATGATCGTCATTAACAGGAGACGGATGCCACGCCAGCGTTGTTTTCGTAATCCACCGCGCATCCACAGGCTATGCCAGGTATTGATGGTAGCTGTTTGCAGGGAGGGTAGAAGATTGATGGCTACACCCATGCTGAACCCCAACCCCTTCAGACCAATGCGTTCCAACAAGCCGGCAATGGACGAAATATCCACCGAACGGGTGAACCCATCCACGGCAACGAGCACAATGATGACCCGTATGATGATCCGCAGACTGCTGGCAAGACCCTCGGAGGAGTAGGTTATACCCCACAAGCTGCGGTCCAGGTCTCCCAGGAAGAAAATGGGTGGAATTGCCAGGAAGATGATCATGATCAACCAGCGAAAGCGCATCAGTTGCTGGAAGGAGCGCGGATGGACCAGTGCTGCTGCCAGCAAACACAGGCCTCCTGCCAGCAGGAGACTGCGCGGGGGAGCCAGCATCACCATGACCAGTGACCAGATGAATAATGCCAGGAAACTGATCGTTCCAAATTTCACTCGAGCCCTCATTTCTGAACGCCCCAGTTGCAGACTTTCTTGTTTGATCATTGCACGACTTGCAGTTCTGCCAGCATGCGTAAATTCAGTTTGCCTTCTTCATCCGGTAATACCATGCGGAAATTGCCATCATCCGCACTCAGGGGGCTGCCATCTGCCAGGGCATAGGCGACCAGCACATTGTCTTTCATAACCTGGTTCGTATCGTAGTTGACCGTATACCCATCGGTCGCAACTCCTTTTAGAGCTTTGACCTGGTCCAGGTTAACACCAGCTGATTCCAGGAGAGCCGGTATGCTGACACCCTTGTAAGCCACATCCTTAAAAGTAGCCTGGGATGAGGGCAGTGCCATCAGGTCAGCAACGCTGAAAGTCTGATGCTGGTCACCAACGGTAACGAGCAAGCTCGCTCCTGTAGCGGTTTCCTGCTCTGGCTGGGCTGCAGGTGAACATGCCACCAGCATTACTACTACTAACAGGCTGAAAATAATATTCTTCATTTTTCTTTATCCTCTTCTGAAATGATATTTCCGGATCCTTCCGGATTTTTATCCTGAGCCTGGGGTTTGCCAAGGCGGTTTTGCAACTGACGGGCGATGTTCCAAGCCAACCAACCGGCAATAATCCCAATGAACAGGTAAATAACCAGGAGTGCGACCACGATCCATAGGACAGAACCCTCTTTGAATCCAAGGAGCCTGGTGCCAACATCCAACATGTCCAGCCAGACTACGAACAAGCTGCGTCCAAAAAGCAGGGGACCGGTTACGTACGGTTGCAGCAGAGTCCAGATAACTCCCAGGGCACCTGCCAGTAAGAAAGAGAACAGGCGGGGTCTGCCTGCCAGGGACAGGAGGATCTCAGCCACCAGCGCTTCACTGAAGATGCCAACCATTGGACCAATGATGACACCTCCCAGGCTGAACAATTTCAGCAGCATGGCGATGACACCGATAAATATGGTCGAACCCTTCTTGGGTACGAACACCCGTCCCACCATTGCGATCGTCAGCCCGATGGCTGAGAGCACCGCACCACTGAAGGGTATGTTCAGGGACTTGAGAACGGAGCCCAGGGTGATCTCGGAGATGCCCCACAGAGTTCCGAAAACTGCCAGGCTTGCCAGTTCACGCGTTGAAAGTTTCATAGTTTCCTCCTTCCGGGTCGTTAATGATCGATCTGGATGCTTTCATATCTGACCTTTCAAATTGACCTTTGCGATGAATGCGACCATTCTTCATCAGGTAGATGCGATGGGCATAGTGATGGACAAGTTTGTAATCATGGGAGATCAGCAGGATGGCTGAACCCTGCCGGTTAAGTTGCAGCAGGTAATCCATCAGGCGCTGCAGATGACCCCAATCCTGTCCCAGGGTGGGTTCATCCAGGATCAGTAAGCGGGGTTGCAAGCCCAGGCAGGCTGCCAGGGCGGTGCGCTGTTGCTGACCGGCTGAAAGCATCATGGGGCGGTTTTTCCTAAGTTTCAGCAGGTCTGCTTCTTGCAAGATCTCTTCATGCCGCCCGGAAATGAAGCGCTCATAATTGCGTGGACCGAAAGCCACCTCTTCATCTACCGAATCAGTGAAAAGTTGATCAACCGGGTTCTGAAAGAGCATGGCCACATCCAAACCGGGATGCGGTCTGGCTCCATTGGAAAAACGCACCTTCCCAGCCAGCGGCTTTAACATTCCTGCAGCCACCAGTCCCAGGGTGGATTTGCCAGCACCATTGTTGCCAACCAGCGCCAGGAAATCCCCGGGATAAATCGACAGGTTGATATCCTGGATCACTTTATGGTGATTGTAGCCGGCAGAAACATTCTCAAGGTTGAGCAATGGCTGCCTGCCGTTCGTGTTCTGGACAGACTCTTCGATCAAGGTTTCCCATGAGTCCTGGGGCTCATCAGATCGCCGCCTCATACCCAGTTTTTTCTGCAGGGTCTCGTTCATCAGAATTTCATCTGGGTGACCATCCGAGATGATGCGCCCCTCATCCATCAGGATCAGACGGCTGGCCAATCGGGCTACGTCTGCCAGTCGATGCTCCAGGATCACGATGGTGACACCATGTTTCTTGCGCAGCGACTTCAAGGTTTCCAGGACACGGTGCGTGTTGGGGACATCCAGGGAAGCAGTGGGTTCATCCAGGATCAAAACCATTGGTTTCATGGCTAGAATGGATGCGATCGCCACGCATTGTTTTTGACCTCCAGACAGTTCGGATGGTCTCTGCTCCCTGAGCTCTTCAAGTGCAGTGGCTTTCAAAGCCCAGTCTGTTCGCTGCCTGACCTCTACTTCAT
>JBDRQK010000135.1:0-8798 GCA_043826315.1 Chloroflexota bacterium | reverse complement strand
CCGCTCCTGTGATGTTCTCGGCACACACGATCCCCTGGGCGGATCCGACATGCGCCAGCATGAGCTTGCCGGTCACATCCCCGATCGCCCAGATGCCGGGGACGTTGCTTGCCATGCGCTCATCGATCTCCACAAAGCCGCGCTCACTGATCTTGACGCCCAGTTCTTCCAACCCCAAACCGGACGAATTGGGCTTGAAGCCGATCGCCACCAGTGCCTGTTCAGCTTCCAGCTGCTTGCTTTCCCCTCCTGCTGAGACGGTCACCTGCACTCCTGTTTTGGTTGCCTTGAGCGCTTCCACTTTATGCCCGGTCAGTGCCTGGATGCCGCTCTTCTTGAATGCTTTTTCCAGTTCCAGGCTGACCTCTTCATCTTCCAGCGGCACCAGGTGCGGCAGCATCTCCACCAGGGTTACCGTTACTCCGTATGAATTCCAGATGGTGGCGAATTCCACTCCGATCGCACCCGAGCCGATGATGATGACCGAGGCGGGCAGTTTGTCCTGCAGAATGGCGTGTTGGTAGGTCATTATCTTTTCGCCATCCACTTTCCAGCCACCGGGGATGATCGGGCTTGCGCCTGTGGCGATGATAATATTTTTGGCTTGCAGTTCATTGACCTTGCCATTCGCATCGGTTACAGAGACGACGTCTTTGGATGTTAATTTAGCTGTACCCATGAAAACGCTGATGTTGTTCTTTTTCATCAGGAAGCCGACACCCTTGACCAATCGCTCCGAAACCTGGCGTGAGCGTTTGCTGGCCACGCTGAAATCGAGTTTAAGGTTCTCAAAGCTGAACCCGAATTCCTTTCCGCGCGACCGCAGGGTATGTGCCACCTCGGCATTCTTCAACAGGGATTTGGAGGGGATGCAGCCCACGTTCAGGCACACGCCGCCCAGCCATTGCTTGTCCACGATGGCCACTTTTTGTCCCAGTTGTGCCAGGCGGATGGCTGCCACATAACCGCCGGGGCCGGCCCCGATCACAATTGCATCATAATTTTCCATGATGAGATCTCCTTAAAGTAGAATTTCAGGTTGCTTGAATTATACCCTTTTGGAACCAGGTTATCCCCTCTGGTGGCTATACTGCTGGTCTATTGAGCCCAGTTCTGGAGTGTATCAGCCACTTTGGCCAGGAACCAATCCGCCGAGGCACCATCCAGGATGCGATGATCGAAGGTCAATGAGATGTAGACCATCGGGCGTATCGCGATGGCATCGTTGATCACCACGGCCCGTTTCTGGACCAGGCCGACCCCCAGGATGCCACACTGCGGTTGGTTGATGATGGGTGTGGCGAACAGCGACCCGGATATGCCGTGATTGGTCAGGGTGAAGGTGCCGCCTTTGACTTCATCCGGCAGCAGTTTGCGGTCACGTGCCCGTTGCGCCAGGTCATTGACCGCCCTTGCCAGTCCGAGCAGGGACAGCCCGTCGGCACCTTTAATGACCGGCACGATCAGCCCGGCTTCTGCCAGGGAGGTCGCCATGCCAATGTTGATGGCGGAGTGCAGCACCAGGCCCTCATCGCTCCACGAGGAATTGACTTGCGGGTAGGCTTTCAAAGCGCTCACGATGGCGGACATGAAATAGACCGTATAGGTCAGGTTGACGCCATCCCGGGCGAAAGCCGCCTTATTGGCCTGGCGATGTGCCACCACTTGGCTCAGATCGACTTCCATGACAGTTGTGACGTGCGCGGAGATGCTCTTGCTCTTGATCATATGCTCGGCGATTGAGCGCCGGATGGCTGTATGTGGGATCAGCTGGTCGCCAACGATCGGTGTTGCAGAAGTCACAGGCATCACCCCTGAGGATTGTGTGGCTGTACTTTCAGTGGGTTCCTTGAACATCATTTCGGTCGGACGGAAGAGGTCGCCATCCGCCGGGGTCTCCCAGATCGGTATATCTGCGATCGGTGCTCCTGTGGGATTAGCCTCTACGAATGCCAGGACATCCTTTTTGGTAATGCGTCCACTTTGTCCGGTTCCCTTTACTTGCTGCAGATCCACATTGTGTTCATGGGCGATCTTTGCTACCACGGGGGAAATAAATCCCAGGTCACGAACGGTTTGTGGGCTGGCAGCGGGTTCTGGGATGGCAGCCATAACCTTGGTTTCTGCCGGTACTTTCGCAGGAGAGTGTATCTCTGGTTCAGTGTCGCCTCCAGGTATCTCTTCGCCGGGTTGTCCAAGCCATGCCAGTACCGTACCGGCTGTGACAGTTTTTCCCTCGGGGACCAGCAGCTTGAGCACGGTTCCTCCAGCCGGGCTGGGGATCTCGGTATCCACTTTATCCGTGTTGACTTCAAGCAGGGCTTCAAACTCGTTAATGCTCTCGCCTTCTTTCTTAAGCCATTTGGTGACAGTCCCCTCAACAACAGATTCACCCAATTGTGGCATGATGACTTTTGTAGGCATAATTCTCCTAATAATTTGCCAGGTCCCGGATGGCAGCGGCAATTTTTTCCGGGTTGAGCATGAACCAGTCTTGCATCGGGTGGCTGAAAGGCACTGCAGGTACATCCGGGCCAGCCAGGCGTCGAACAGGCGCGTCCAGGTCACTGAAGGCTTGTTCGGCAATGATCGCCGCGATCTCAGCGCCATAACCACCGGTCAGATTGTCTTCATAAACGACCAGCGCTTTGCCGGTCTTGCGGACCGATGCCAGGATGCTCTCCCGGTCAACAGGGTATAAGGTGCGCAGATCGATCACTTCCACATGGATGCCCTCACTTGCCAGTTTTTCAGCTGCCTGCAGGGTGTAATAGTGCATCATGCCGTAGGCAAAGACGCTCACGTCACTGCCTTCCCGGCTGATGGCTGCTTTGCCGATCGGAACCAGGTGTTCACCTTCGGGTACCTCACCCTTGATCAGGCGGTAGCCTTTCTTGGGCTCAAAAAAGAGCACCGGGTTGGGATCACGCACAGCCGATTTAAGCAAACCGATGGCATCTCTCGGGTTGGATGGTACCACCACCTTGAGACCCGGGGTGTGGGTGAAGAAGGCTTCCAGTGATTGCGAGTGATACAAGCCGCCGCCAATACCTCCGCCATAAGGAGCGCGGATAACCATTGGCACGGTCCATTCCCCGTTGGATCGATAGCACATTTTGGCGGCTTCATTAATGATCTGGTTGAAAGCCGGGTGGATGAAATCAGCAAACTGGATCTCGCAGATGGGTCGCAGGCCATATAACGCTGCCCCGATACCTACCCCTATGATGGATGCTTCCGCAAGCGGGGAATCCATAACACGTTGCGGACCATATTTCTCGAACAAACCCATGGTTGCACGGAAAACACCGCCGCGCACACCTACATCCTCGCCAATGATGATAACGTTTGGATCGTGTGCCAGTTCTTCATCCATGCCCTGGCGGATGGCATCAATGAGTGTCATCTCAGGCATGCGTTACCTCCTCGAAATAGACTGGATGCAGGGCTTCTTCAGGGTCAGGGTAGGGAGCAGCAGTCGCCTCTGTTACAGCCAGGTCGATTTCTGTCTTGGCACGTATCTCCATTTCATCCAATTGCTCCTGGGTGATGATTTTTTTGGCGAGCAGTAATTTCTGGGTCAATGGGATCGGATCCGTCTTTTTATGGGCTTCAACTTCCTCGCGCGTGCGATAGGATCGATCGTCATCATCCGATGAGTGCGGTGTCAGACGATAGGCTTTTGCTTCGATCACGGTCGCTCCTTCACCCGAACGGGCACGTTCGACCGCCTCTTGCATGACTTTGTAAACAGCCAGGATATCGGTGCCGTCCACGTTGATACCTGGCAGACCTAACCCACAAGCCTTGTCGGCTGCACTGGGGACAGCCATTTGTTTATCCTGCGGAACCGATATGGCATAGGAATTGTTTTCCACCATGAAGATGACAGGTAGTTTATGGATGGCTGCCCAATTAACAGCCTCGTACCACTCACCCTGTGAGGTGGAACCCTCACCGATCGTGGTAAATACGACCTGTTTTTCTCCCCTGAGCTTGATGGCCAGTCCCACCCCGCTGGCATGCAGAGTCTGGGTGGCAACCGGTGCAGAATGACTCAACACATTGGCCCGGCGTAATCCCCAGTGACTGGGCATCTGGCGCGCTCCCGAAGATGGCTCACCTTTCTTGCCCATCACGCTTAACATGAACTCCAGAGGTGTCAGCCCGAGGGCTATCATCAAGGCCAGGTCACGATAATATGGTGATATCCAGTCCTTGCCTCCCTGCAATGCAAAGGCAGCTCCCACCTGGGCGGCTTCCTGCCCGATGCCGGAGATGTGAAATGCGATCTTCCCTTGGCGGTGCAGAACCCAGGCACGTTCATCTGTCCGCCGGGCCAGAAGCATCGTCCAGTACATTTTGAGAAGACTTTCGTTGGATAATTCCATGTGCAACTCCTTATAAGATAAATTATATCGTATTTCTATTAAAAATTCATTTGAAAAAGATCAAAGTGAAGATAAGAATCATGAAAAATCGCACGATTCTAAAAAGTTATGAAAGCACAAAATGAGGGAATTAAGGATTATCTGCCAGTTGAAGGAATTTCAATAAAATTAACCGCTCCGGATTCAGGTTCCTAAAAAAACTATAACCTCTTAACAAGGATCAGGCAGGGGTTATGCTCATCCCATATTTGTTTGAGCTCCTCAAGTGCTCTAAAGCCCATTGCAAGATAAAACTTCCTGGTTTTGGCGTAATTTGGGTCATCGTTGGATGGTCCGAGTGTTTTAAATTGCAGGTACTCAACCCCTTGTTGTCGCAGCCATTCCTGGGCAGCCTTGAGCAGTGATTCCCCAAATCCATGGCGGTGGAATTCGGGCAGGATACCCATCACCTTGATTTCAGCTGAAAAAGGGTTGTGTTGTTTGAGACTCAAGAAACCAAGCACATTCTTAGAAGCCTTGATAAGGAAGGTGGGTAGGAGCTCGATATCCGTCGAATATTGAAGGATTGATTCTTCGATTCCAAACTATTCAGGCAGAGAAAGTAGAATGGGAGTACAGACGTCTGATGTTCCGAGCAGGGGGCACGTGATAAAAGTTTCCATTATTATTTTCAATAAACCGGATACTTCTCAGTGTTGATATAACATTTAGAAAGATGATCAGCTTCGGATGAAGAAACAAATCTTTCTCTGGCGGCATCTTGGTGCAATGGCATATCCTCATTCCTCATGACTCGATTGGATTCGGTAAAGTGTTTGAGGTCAGCTTTGGTTATGCCAGCTCCTTTTTAAGCAAATCCAGCAAACCATCCGGATAAACAGGTGGTGTTTGTGGTCCAATGGAATCAATGTCCAGCCAGCTGGCGTTGAAAAATTCACCATTGCTCTCACAACCAGTAAACTGATCCACATTATAAAGTGAGCGCTTTACAAACTGTGCATCATAAACAAATACGATCTCGTGTCCCCTCTTTCCGTCATATGTGAAGATGTTTTCCAGTACACCCAAAAGCCACGGATTTTCGATCTCTGTCTCGAGTTCTTCACGGATTTCTCTTCGCAAAGCTTCTTCGCTTGATTCTCCAAATTTGATGCCTCCGCCGGGTGGGCAGTAGAACAACTCGTTCTTGGCTGGGTCAAAGGCATCCCCCACCAGGATGCGTGTCCCGTCTCGGAAAATGCAGATCACTTTGGCTCTAATTTGTCCTGTAGATATTCCATCGGTCATAATCTTATTTATTCCACACATATCCACAGGAGAAGCACTCAGGTTTATGCATACAAAGCATCCCGCCGCACTCCGGACATGTCCATTTGTCCTGATCGGCAATGACGAAATCATTTACACCATTAATCTTTATAAAATTTAAATTGTCGATCACACTCGTTCCATATTTGGTTCGGTAGCGTTTGTCCAGGTGTTTCACTCGTGCGCATGGGAATTCGTCACATTCATAACAATATTGAAACTTCGCGTCTGTAAATATTTCGCAGTTCTTGATCTTGCAGGCCAGGCAGGATTTCATTTTTAATGTATCATCCCCTCTGCAACCCGGACAATGATTCTTTTCCCTGATATAAGCGTAACAAAGACGACAATTGATCCCGCATAGGGCGACCAGCATCTGATCAGACAATACTTCTTGGATCATGGCCACATCCTTTCAGTGATATCATCCTTATAAAGGGTTGCTTTTGCCTTTGCAGGATTGAATTCGAATCAGAGCATCAAAACTGGATTTTTACCGGATTGATCACATTTCTCTACGATCACGATTGCAAACAGAAAACTCACCATTTCATTTTCATTGAAGTCTTACTACTTCTTACCCGATCATTATCGAACGCATCGATATGGATCCCATCACCACTTTCTCTGTGAAAAACTGTACCATTTCGCCAGAGTCCTTCAGTCCAAGGATATAAAGAAGTGGCTCATAATGCTCAGCAGAATTCACAGCCAATTGCGCTGGCTTGCCATACGCTTCATAATGGATTATGGATGTGTGGTTTTCCTGCAGGATCCATTCTTTTACCCTGGCATCATAATCCTGCGCCCAATCCAGGGCGATTCCTTCCCGGGTCACCAGACCCAGGTTGTGCACTAGGTTTCCGCTGCCAAGAATGAGCACTCCTTTATCGCGCAGGGTTTTCAACTCCCGCCCCAGGTCATAGTGGTATTGGGGTGGTTGGGTTCGATCCAGGCTGAGTTGTAAAACGGGAATATCCGCTTTTGGGAACATACGTGCCAGCACAGACCAGGTACCATGATCCAATCCCCATTTCTGATCTGGCTGAATGGAAACAGATTTGACGATAGAACAGATCTCTTCTGCCAGTTCTGGTAAACCGGGGGCAGGGTATTGTATGGCGAATAGTTCGGGTGGAAATCCATAAAAATCGTGGATGGTTTTAGGCTGGGACATGGCAGTTACTGCCGTACCGGCTGTCTCCCAGTGAGCGGATATGCATAGAATTGCCCGGGGAGTAGGCAGATTAGTTCCCATCCGGGTCCAGGCTTGGCTGAATTCATTGTCTTCGATGGCGTTCATTGGGCTGCCATGGCCTACGAATAAAACAGGCATTCGTATGTTTTTCATCATAATTCCTTGTTACTGGGTTAATGATCCGGTTTTGTTTTCCAGGAACACCCGAAAAGTCGACATGAGGGATAATAGTGTATCTTATTCAACCCATAATATTGGGAAAATTCGGGTTTTATTATCTAATAGGGTCTTACCCTCAACTAATGTGGGTTCTGAAAATAAGTGGCAACGATATCACTGATATCTGCCGAAGTATGTGTGTAAAGAATCCTGAAAAAGTCATCACCAGTGGAGATCTTGTGCGCCATTTGAGTTGCATAATCTTTAAGAAATGCAAGAAAGGATTCATCCCCCATGCGGGTTCGTAAATTTTCCATGAATTTGGCACCTCGCAGATAGACCGCGTTTGTATATGGGCGGAAGCTGCCTCCAGCGTAAATGCTGATATCGATCTTTCCGGCAGGTTGGAAATCATTTACCCGGAAATTCCACCAAATACCCATCAAGCCCGGACTGACACGCTCAAAGAAGATTCTTTCGCTGTAAGTAGCCAGGGTTTCATCCAGCCAGGGTTCTAGTGCCTGGTCGTTCCCGATCTGCCCAAACCACCATTGGTGTGCTGCTTCGTGGATACCGATCACGATCAAGTTATTAAGCAGAGTATCATTGTAAGCATTATAAAAATCCCGACTCAAGTAGAACATTCCATCATATTCCATACCATCCGGGTAAAAAGTTTCTACAATGCTCAGGCTCTGGTATGGATAGGGGCCATATACATCGCTGTATATTTCAATAGCCTGGACGGTTGCATTCAATATTGCCTCACCGGCATTCTGGTTGCCATCAGCATAATAACTGGTCACGGTTACATCCCCCGCCATTGCGCTGGATGTCAAATAATCGCTGCTGGCAGAAAAAACAAAAGTGCGTGCCTGGTTTAAGGTGAAGTGCAATCCATTCTCGACTGTCTCCTCAGGTGCGCTGGCGGCTATACTCAATGTTGAGCTGCCAGTTTTGGGTTGTATTGTGACATCAAAATCCACAGAATCCAATACCAAATGTTCACCCACATTAGCAGGATCGTGCAGCAGCCAGCCTGTCCCGGTTTTGTAAGGCACGATAAATGGATACCAATCCACCACATTGATCTGCCAGTTATTGTAACCAAATATATGGGCGGAACCATTCCAGGGCAATACCAGGTCATAATAAAGGTTCAGGGTGATGGATTCACCGGCAGCCAATGGATTGATCAAGGGAATGTCCATCCGACCATTCACGAGGCTGTAATCTTTAACATCCACACCGTCTACACTTAATCCATTCAGATGGAATGCTCCAACCCAGCGATCAGGTTCAACAGCCAACACCAGGCTGGTCAATTCCCTTCCGGTTAAGTTTGGGTATTGGATGCTTTCATCCACTGCCAGGCGGTGGTTGTCATAATCCAGGTTAACCACAAATACATAACTTGCTCGGTCGGTATCATCCGCCGGCATTCTGGTGGGTGGCATTGGCGTCAGGGTTGGCGATGGTGTCAGGGTTGGAAGCGGCGAAGGCGTATGGGTTGGTGATGCAGTTGGAAGGGGTGTATCTGCAGCCGGTTGGAAAGGTGTTGGGGTGGGTGTACTGTTCGGATTCTGGGTGATCGTTTGTAGTAATATTGATGGAGGTGGTTGCAGGGGGGTAACACACCCACCAGCCAGAACCAGGATCAACACCATCACCAGGAAGTTTCTGTAGTTGGTAAAGATCATTCTTGAATTTCCGGGTCAATAGGCTTCATTAAAAAAATTCTG
>JBDRQK010000134.1:0-6515 GCA_043826315.1 Chloroflexota bacterium | reverse complement strand
CAAACAACCCCACCGAGCGCATTCGCAAGATTTTCAGCCAATTCAAGATTGTCCTGGGTCTGGATGCCTCGTCCGATTGAGACGAGTATTGATTCTTTGGAGATATCAATATCAGATAATTCTGGTTGAATGAAATTCAAGTTCTTGATGCGCAGATTTTCAAGTGCAGGTGGATTGATATTTTCAATGGCGGGTGGCTGTTCTGATTGACCTTGTTCCGGTTTTAATCCGCCGGGGATCATTGTGATCAATGTTGACTGCGAGGATAGCATGCTTTCAACCATGATCTTTCCGCCACATATTTGACTGACAGGTTTTCCATCTGAAGTGAAATATTTGCATGAACTTACCAGGTCCAGATCCAGGGCAATGGAAACAGCACCAGCAAGATCAGAACCGATGGTTGTATTCCCTAATAGGACAACTCCAGGTTGCCTGGTTTTAATGATGTCGGTGAGAGTTAGTAAATAAGCATCTTGTGCAAATTCTTTTAGAGAAGGATGGTCAACATAGAGTAATTTGTCAGCTGAAAGATTTAAGGCTAGATTCTGAGCTTTGTCACCAAATAGCAAGGCGATCAGTTGAGAACTTTTTAAACTGGCAAGCTGACGTCCTGCTGCCAGCATGATATAAGAGATCTCAGAAACCTGTCCCTGGTTATGTTCAATGAGTACAAAAATATCCTGGCTCATCCATACCTCCTTTAAAGGATTCCCTTCTCACTCAAAATGGAGACCAGCTTATTGGCAATTTCATCAGGATTTCCCTCGATCATCTCGGCATGGGAGCTGGTTTCAGGTTGGAACATACGATTGATCTGAGGAGACCCGGAATTATCAAATGTTTCAAGAAGATGTTCGCTAATGCTTGCAGTTTTCATTACCTGGCGCACTTTACTGACAGCAACATATCTGGGAGGTTGTTCTGCAGCCTGTATACCCAAAACAGCAGGAAGAGACACGGACATTTCTGCAATGATTCCCCCTGGATATTCCTTCCGAACTTTGGCCGTGTTATCTTCCAGAGATACACCGGAAACATAACCAATGAAAGGATAATTAAGACATGCAGCCAATGTTGGACCAAAAGTGCCATCAATGTCGTTGTTTGCCTGGACACCAGTCAATACCAGATCTGGTTGGATGCTGCTTATGTAGGGGGTTATTCCCCGGGCAAGGGCGTGGTTATTTGCATTACTAAATTCCCCGGTTAGTTTTATGACCTGGTCTGCCCCTTTTGCAACAGCAGTGTATAAGACTTCATCAACACCATCAAAATCTGGAGCGATCACAATTACTTCAGAGTCAATTTTTTCTTTTAGAAGAATGGCTTGTTCCAACGCATGATCATCGAATTCATTGATGATCATGCGCAACCAGGCAGTATCCAAGGCATTTCCACTCGGATCAATACTTAATTCCTCAACCAAGTCAGGAACGAGTTTGATGAAAACCAGGATTTTCATGATTCATCCTTTCCTAAATTCCCATTGATTCTGTCAATAATTCTGCAATGTCGAATACTTTCAATTGACCGGATTTGTCAATATTCTTGCATGCATCTTCAAAACGAGGTGTTTCGTATGGGCAGGCGACAGCAAGAATATCAGCTCCTGTGCTTAACGCTTCCTGAATTCGCCATTCGGATAATCGGACATGAGATTTTTCCCACTGGAAGCCATCCAACCACATTCCACCACCACCACCACCACAACACAGGCTATTATTAAGATTATGTGGCATTTCCACCAACTCAACCCCAGGAATATTCTGTATCAAAGTTCGTGGTTGTTCGTAGATGTTATTGGCACGCCCAAGATAACATGGATCATGATAGGTCACCTTGGCATGGAGCTCGTTCTTGATCATTGGGACGATCAGATCAATATTGTCGGCAAGAAATTCTGAATAATGTCGTACCGGGTACGAAATTCCCAATTTTGGATATTCATTCTTGATTGCATTGAATGCGTGAGGGTCAGTTGTGATGATTTCTGTAAATTCATATTTGCCGAATGCGGATCCATTTTTTTCAGCCAGCATTTCAAATAGACCATGTTCGCCAGCCAGCCTCTGAGAGTCCCCATCGCTAAATTCTTCTGGACCCAGGATGCCAAAATTGATATTGAGCGCATTCAATATTTTTGCCATTGACTTGGCAATGAGTTGGACGCGTGGGTGGTAGGATGGATAATCACCAACAAACCAGAGCACATCCACTGGTTGCCTGAATTTTCCCATAACCTTTACTTCTGGAAGAATATCCCGAGCCCAATCAGCGCGTTTTCGCGGTGATTCTCCAAGGGGGTTCCCATACCTTTGGGAATTTTCAAATGCAGTCTGAAGTTCACCGGGTACATTACCAGCCAGAAGCATCTCCTCTTTTGCTCCTGTCATTAAACCGGCTGTTATGGGTATTTGCGCTGGACAAACGGAAGTACAGGCATAACAGGAAACGCACATCCAGACATTCTCAGTACCCAGGATCCTGTCTAATCGACTTGCTCTCAGCTCAGCGATCATTCGGCTGGGTGGGTAAACCATTACGTAACCAAAAGGACAAATACCACTGCAATTTCCACATTGAAGACAGTTCCTTAGTTTTTCCCCATCTTGTGTTTCTTGAATTATTTTATTATAAAAAATATCGTTGGCTGTTTTTAGATCGGACATTGATCACCTCATATGAACTCAATCGATAACGAAATTTTGTGGAGGTCGGCCCAGGTACAAAAACACATATTTGGAAAAGCAAAAAAAGAGCAAGAATTCTCAAAATCCTACCTTATAGTATGTAATTTTTTATTAAATAAGATTAGTGGGATAAGTCACGTATTGCTGTGACGATAATCACAAACTGCAACTAAATGATTTATTTTCATAATTTGGGTATAATCACATCAAATTATTGGTATATTGGAGAAGATATGAACTTTCAAATGTGGCGCAAAGCATTACAGGTGATCCCTCAGGTTTCAAAAACAGAATGGGACGATCTCGATATTGTTTCAAAATGGTTGATCGCAACCAGGGCTGCTGTTTTAATAATGACCTTCCTGTCAGGTGTCCTGGCAGGGTTGTTTGCCTGGCACGATCATATATCCTTTAGTATAGGTAATTGGATAATTTTAATACTTGGGCTAATTCTGGCTCATGCAGCGAATAACCTTTTTAATGATTATACAGATTATGTTCGTGGAGTTGATAAGGATAATTATTATCGAACAATGTATGGACCGCAGCCCGTGGCAGATGGTTTGATGACCAAACCTCAACATTTGGTTTATTTTGGAGTGACTGGTCTATTGGCCACTCTTTGTGGGGGGTATCTTATACTCGTGAACAGGGGAGACCTGACGATCTGGATCTTGCTTGGGTTGGGTGCGTTTTTTGTCTTGTTCTACACCTGGCCATTAAAATATATTGCCATGGGTGAGATGGCAGTGTTGATTGTGTGGGGTCCTTTGATGATTGGTGGGGGATATTATGTACTTACCCATAATTGGTCATGGAACGTTGTTTGGGCCAGCCTTCCTTATGTATTGGGTGTTACAACGGTTATTTTTGGCAAACACATAGATAAAATTCAAGTAGACAAAGCCAAGAAGATTTTTACATTGCCCGTGATCATCGGCGAAAGAACTGCACGCAATATTGTTATAGCCATGATGATCTTGCCTTATGTGATTGTCCTGATACTCATCATAACGAAGTACTTTACTCCAATTATGTTAGTTGTTGCTCTGGCAATTCCAACATTCATAAAGGTGATCCCGCAATTGCGTAAGCCGCGCCCTGAAATTAAACCTGAAGGATTCCCCGAAGGACAGGGAGGCTGGCCTCTATACTTTGCCCCTCAAGCTTTCATTAATAATCGTGCTTTTGGTATGTGGTTCATGTTGGGGTTATTGGTGGAGGTTATTATTCGGGTTCTTTTCCCGCTGTTTTGGAATTAATTACAGCCTCGTCTTATTAGAACAGACTAAATTTTCAAGATCTAAATTGATCTTCCAGATCAGAATTTTGATCGGTAACGGGTATAATTGAATTCAGGAGATTGTTTATGGAAATATTTTGGTATGGTCACTCTTGCTTTCGAATGACAGAACGCGGGCTCGCTACTGTTGTTGTGGATCCTTTTGATTCCAACGCAGTTGGCTATTTTCCGCTAAAATTAAAATCAGATATTGTGGCAGTGAGTCATGATGCCCCCGGACATAATTACACAAATGCGGTGAAAAGTACAAGCCATACTCTTTCTGGACCCGGTGAATATGAGATAGGCGGTGTGTTCATAACTGCAGTTCAAACGGATGGAATTGGCAGGAAGAAAGGTGACCAGCCGCGAAATACCCTGTATGTATTCGATTATGATGGATTGACCGTCGCTCACCTGGGAGATCTGAAACAAGTACCTTCCCAGGCAGAAGTCGAAGCACTCGGACCAGTTAATATTGTTTTGATACCAACCGGTGGTGGAGGCGGATTAAATGCTTCCAAAGCTGCAGAGGTTGTCAGTCAATTGGAGCCGAACATCATAATCCCAATGCATTATCAAACCAGGGATGGAAAAATACCTTTGGATTCTCTGGATAAGTTCATCAAGGAGATGGGTTTGCAGCCAATTGAACCGGTACCAAGTTTAAAGATTTCCAAATCAGGTTTGCCATCAGAATCCAAAGTTATCGTGCTGGATTACCAGCGTGGATAAGAGTGAGATGTCCATTAAATTGATCATGACTTGGGACATTGGTCCTGAGAATGAACAGGATTATTTTGAATTCGTGATCAGTGAATTTATTCCAGGCGTCCAAAGACTGGGTCTGGAGCCGGTTGAAGCCTGGGCGACCATTTTTGGGAATTCTCCTCAAATCCAGGTTGGTATGCTGGCAAATGATCTGCCACTGGCACAGCGCGCTTTGCTTTCAACAACCTGGCAGGATCTGCAGCAGAAATTATTTGCATTTGTTAAGAATTTTTCATATAAACTTGTTCCCGCTCGTAGTGGATTCCAATTATAGAATTTGAATAAACTGGCAGAGCGTTTATTACATTGGTATGCTCATCATGCCAGAAAGTTACCATGGCGCAATCTCAAAGATCCTTATGCTATTTGGATCTCAGAGATTATGCTTCAGCAAACGCGTGTAGATACAGTCATCCCATATTTTAATAAATGGATGAAACAATATCCAAATGTGTTTGAACTGTCTCTCTCAACAGAATCGGATGTATTGTCAATCTGGGAAGGATTAGGGTATTACAGGAGAGCCAGAAGTCTACACCTTGCAGCTCAAAAAATTGTGGAAGAGTATCAAGGCAATTTTCCTCACGATGTGATGGAGTTGATCAAACTTCCGGGGATAGGACGTTACACAGCGGGAGCGATTGCTTCCATTGCCTTTAATGAAGATGTGACAACTTTGGATGGGAATATCAGGAGGGTTTTTGCCAGGCTCTTTGATGTGCAGATGGTTGCAAATTCTCCTGTGGGGGAAAAATATTTATGGAGATTGTTGGAATCAGAATTACCAAGAGGAAAAGCAGGTGATTTCAATCAGGCATTGATGGATATGGGTGCAACGTTATGCATACCACAAGACCCGGATTGTGAACAATGCCCTTTAATGGATTTATGTCTGGCAAATGCAAGGGGAGTCCAGAATGAAAGGCCAATATTAAAAGCAAAACCTATTCAAAAATTTTTTACTTATGTTTGTGGAATAATTCAAAAAGAAAATAGTTATTTGCTGGTAAAAAAACCGTCACATGGATTGCTTGGAGGGTTATGGGAATTTCCCAATGACCGAAAATTTTCAGAGCTTGATTCTCTTGAGAAAAACCTGGAGAACCTTTTGGTTCAAAAATTTGGTATTGAAGTACAAATATTAAACAAGCAGGTCACCATCAAGCATGCTTATACCCATTTTAGGCTTATTTTGCATGCTTTTAATTGCAATTTGATAACTGAATCTGTGGAAAAAAAAGGATTGTATCAATGGGTACCGTGCGCTGAACTTCCGAATTATCCAATGGGTAAAATTGCCCGTCAAATTTCAATTGCATTGACTGCGGATTCATAAATTCAAATATAAGTCGTGATTCCAGAAATTGGAATAATTCATTTAAAAATTAGGGTTATTAAAGATGCAACCGGAATCCCGGTTGCATCTGATTCATTATTAGAATTATGGGTTGAAAAAAATATTTTTATCAGAGAAAATTAAACGCGACTAAGCGTAACAAAAACCATTGGGCGGCGTTTCGTTTCCTGAAAAAGAAACGTCCGAATCGAATCTGTAATGACTTTTTCATCATCGATACCACTGGTGTTGACAATGTGTTTAACGCGATTTATTAAAATGGGTAGTATTCGTTGCGAATCATCCGGCGATAAAAAGCCACGTGTGATGATCTCAGGTTCATTGATCAATCGGTTGGAAAATTTATCCAAAGAAATGTCTATCAGGAGAATTCCTGAGCGAGCCATTTTTTCCCTTTCGCGCATCATATCCA
>JBDRQK010000133.1:0-3735 GCA_043826315.1 Chloroflexota bacterium | reverse complement strand
CCTTTTAATCACCGACTACCTCAAATTGCCTGAAATTTCCATCCCGCAAATTGCACTTGTGAAGGGAGATCGCCGCAGCCTGAGCGTGGCTTCGGCTTCTATCCTTGCCAAGACCGGCCGGGATGGGCTCATGCGCCAGCTCGCTGTGGATTTTCCTGAATACGGGTTTGCACGCCATAAGGGCTATGGAACGCGCCAGCACCAGGAAACCCTCCGATCACATGGGTTAAGCAGGGAGCATCGCAAATCGTTTGATATTCAGAAGTATCTGTTGAAGTGATTTTTTATTGGGTTTCACTTGAGCATTCAAGTGAATTATCGGGGTCAGATCATCTCTACCTTACAGTCTAATGGAAAATAAATGACCAACCCCTGAAGGTCTCAAAGACCTTCAGGGGCTGTTTTCTGCATCTTACTTCTTAATATTTCTGGAAACGAAATATTTGACTGCTTCGGCCGCCACGGAGGGAATCAGCAACAGGGGTAGCATCACCTCCCATTGCTTCCAACCCAGCGGGACCGTATTGAAGACCGTGTTCAGGAAGGGAACATAAACCACAGCCATCATCAACACCAGAGAAGCCAGGATGGCGTAGTTCATATTCTTATTGCTAAAAACACCAATTTTCAGCAAGGGGTAGCGTTCAGAGCGGGCGGTATAAGCCCGGAATAATTCGGAAGCAGACAATGTAATAAAAGCCATCGTCTCTGCAAAGGGCAGCTGATCAGCCTGCCCGGCATGCAGATTCATGCCGAGATTAAATGCGATCAGTGTAACCGCAGTAATTGCTATGGTTTGAATTAAGATGCCAATCACCATAAAGCGATTGATGATGGGTTCTTTGGGTGGACGCGGCGCCTGCAGCATGATGTCTGGGTCACCCTTTTCTGTTCCCAGTGCCAATGCTGGCGCTCCATCAGTGATCAGGTTCAACCATAAAAGTTGAATGGCAGCCAGCGGTGAATTCTTATAGATCAGGGTTCCCAGGAAAATAATGGCAATTTCTGCCAGGTTGCAGGAAAGCAGGAAATATACAAATTTGCGGATATTGCTGTAGATCACCCGCCCCTGCTCGACAGCGTCTACAATGCTGGCATAGTTGTCATCCGTCAGAACCATGTCAGCGGTCTGTTTGGCGACATCTGTACCGGTGATACCCATCGCTACACCAATATCCGAGCGTTTGATGGCCGGGGCATCATTGACACCGTCCCCGGTCATGGCAACCACTTCACCATTGGCTTGCAGCGCATCAACAATTCGCATTTTATGTTCAGGCGAGACACGTGCAAACACATCTGTATTGACAACTTCCTTTTGGAGCAGGTCATCACTCATCCTGTCAAGATCAGCACCGGTTAAGACTTTGTGCTGGGGACGCAGAAGACCTATGGTTTCAGCAATGGCGCGGGCTGTATTGGGAAAATCACCTGTGATCATGACCGTTCGAATCCCGGCACGATTTGCCTTCTCCAGGGCAGGTTTTACCTCGGCACGGGCCGGGTCGATCATCCCGATCAGGCCGACGAATACCAGGTCCTTCTCCCAGTCATCGACTACATCTTTAGCTTCAGGGACTTCACGGAACGCCACCCCCAGGACACGCAAAGCATCGCGGGTCATGGTGTCGTTGGCGCTTAAAATATTCTTACGGATCTCATCCGTTAGTTTTAAAGGCTTATCGGACATGCTCTGATATTCTGAACACAGATCCAGAACAACATCCGGTGCACCTTTTATGGCAACCACATCCCATCCCTGTTTATTGGTATCGTAGAAAGGCGAAATATCATCCGGTTTGGGCTGATAGATATCATGGATGGTGATCATGCGCTTGCGCTCGGAATCGAATGGGACTTCATCTTGGCGTGGATAGGCTGCACCGAGGTCCACGGAAATTGCCCCTGCTTTGGCAGCGGCGATCAGCAGGGAGCCTTCAGTCGGGTCACCGACAATGCGATAGCTGAGCTCATTTCCTTCAACGGGCTCCAGTTGAGCGTCATTATTTAGAGCACCTACCCATAAAGCTGTCAGGACCGCTGGAAATTCTTTCAGATTGCTGACTTTGCCATCCACCACAAATTCACCGCTGCGGGAGTAACCTGAGCCGGTTACCTCCACGAACCTGCCATCCACCCACAACCTGGTGACGGTCATCTCGTTCTGTGTCAGGGTACCGGTCTTATCCGAGCAGATGACCGTAGCTGACCCCAGCGTTTCAACGGATGATAATTTCCGAATGAGAGCGTGGCGACGGATCATCTCCCGCATTCCCAACGCCAGGCTGATGGTAACCACCGCCGGAAGCCCTTCCGGAACAGCAGCGATTGCCAGGCTGACTGCTACCAGGAAGGTTTCAACCAGGATTTCCTTTGCAGATGCAAGGTAGACCGATAATCCACCTCCAACAGCCGTCAGCAGTGCCAGATCTGTGTTCTGGAAAATAGCCACCACAAATACCAGTCCACACACCAACAGGGCACCCACGCCGAGCGTTTTACCCAATTGTTCCAGGCGGCGCTGCAACGGGGTGACTTCCTCATCGACCTGCTGCAACATCTCTGCTATCAGCCCAAGTTGAGTATGCATACCTGTGCTGGTGACCACTCCACGCCCGCGTCCGTAACTGACTGTAGTGCCCATGAAGGCGGTGTTTTTACGGTCTCCCAGGGGTATCTCCTCTTCCAGTTGAAGAGCGGCGTTCTTTTGAACAGCCAGCGACTCACCGGTGAGAGCGGCTTCTTCAACTTTCAGGTTAAAAGCTTCCAAAAGACGTACGTCAGCTGGTACAAAGTTACCAGCTTCCAGGTAGACGATATCTCCAGGTACCAGTTCGCTGGAAGCGATTGTGATACGGTGTCCATCACGCATAACCTGGGCATCGGGTGCTGCCATTTTTTTCAAAGCTGCAAATTCTTCTGCCGCGCTGCGTTCCTGAATGATCCCCAGGATGGCATTCAGCACTACAATAGCCATGATGGCGGAAGCATCGATCCACTCTCCCAGCAGGGCTGATATTATGGATGCTACGATCAACAGAATGACGATGAAACTATTGAATTGAGCCCAGAGCATTTCAAGAAAGGTGGTACGTTTTCCCTCGACCAGTTGGTTGGGTCCGTAGTGTTTCAACCGGAGGGCAACTTCCGAACTGGTTAATCCACTATCCTGGACCTTGAGGTGTTCCAATACTTCCCGGGATGTAAGTGCATGCCAGGCATCTGGTTGATTGTTGGCAGTGTTTTTCTGGATGTCGGGTATATTCATTTAAATGTCTCCATTAATTATTATATTTGGCCGGGCTGGTTCAAGCGCTTGGTTCAATTCTTGATCCAGTGGGGATGATACCATCTTTGGGGATGACCACGATCCCATCCTGTACCACCCAGTTGTCGGTAATAATCTGGGTGTTCGTTGGAAACGGCTGGATGGTCACATTTGCACCGATCCTGGCGTTCTTGTCAATGATCGCACCTTCGATCCGGCAGTCTGGTCCGATTCCAATGGATGGTCTGGTTGAGTCTTCCTCTGTTTTTGCCTGGTAATAATCGGCACCCATCAGGATGCTATCCTTGATCTTTGTCCCCCTGGATATGATACTGCGCACACCGATCACTGAATGAGTGATCTCAGCCTGCTGGATCTGGCAACCATCTGCCAGGAGCACATCTTTAAGCGTGCTGTCTTCAATGACGGAACCCGGCAGGAAGCGTGAGTGCGTATATACCGGGCTC
>JBDRQK010000132.1:0-5299 GCA_043826315.1 Chloroflexota bacterium | reverse complement strand
GCTGTCTGCCGGGAGGATAGGTGCTGATCGGTCTATTATTTCCAATAATTTTCCTGTTTCAAAGAAAGAAGACAAAATGAAAAATTTAGGAATTGCAGCCAAACTCACCCTGATCTTCACCCTGTTTGCCATGGCGGTCCTGGCCGGGTTGGGCATCCCGGCTTTTTATATTGGCAGCGACTCATTGAAAGATGCAGCCTACTCCGAATTGCTGTCAACTGCCCTGGAAAAACAATCTGCGTTGAACAGCTGGGTGGCAGATCGTCAACACAGCATGGCTGACATTGCCAGCCAACCACATTTGCAAGACAACCTGTCATCCTTCCTGCTGGCGGCAGAAGGATCTGCCGAAGCCAACCTGGCCCATGCCACCCTGGTGAAAGACCTGGCTAATTGGTCAGGTGAAGGACATCGCTTTCTCGCCATGGAATTGATCGATGCGACCACAGGCCGCGTTCTAATTTCCACAGATGCCTCGCAAGAAGGCAACTTCAGGAAAGAACAATCCTTTTTTATCAACGGGCTGCAATCCGCTTTCATCCAGAATCCGGAATATGATCTTACAAATCAGCAGATCAGGATGACTGCAGCTGCACCGGTTTCATCTCCTGATGGAAGAGTGCTGGCTGTCCTGGCCGGCCCGTTGAATCTGGATGAGCTAAATACGATCATTCTGCGCCGCAGCGGCTTGCATCAATCGGACGACTCTTTCCTGGTTAATACATCGAACTTGTTGGTGACACAGCCACGCCTGATCAATGAAGAAGCAGTTCTGCTGCGCAACCTGCACACTGAGGCTCTCAGCGCCTGCTTATCCCACAAAAGTGGTGCGGTGGCTGCAGCAGACTATCGCGATATCCCGGCATTCATCGTCTATCGCTGGTTACCCGAAAGGCAGCTATGCCTGATCAATAAAATTGACCAGGTGGAAGCGCTGGCGCCAGTCCGGGCACTTGCCTCCACGATGGGACTGACTGGCGCCCTGGTGTTTCTTTTCGGGACGCTTACAGCTTTGGGGCTGTCACGCTCCATCGCCAGGCCCGTTCTTAAACTTGCTGATGGAGCCGAAAGGATCAGACAGGGTGACCTGGATACCCGCATCGAGATCAACTCGCAGGATGAGATCGGCAAGCTGGGAATTGCCTTCAACGATATGGTGGCTGCCCTTGGCGAGAAAGATACCCAATTGCTTGCCTGGTCCCACGAATTGGAGCAGCGGGTGGAAGACCGCACCCTCGAGCTGAGTGAAAGTGAAGAACGCTACCGCATCCTGGCGGAAACCTCCCCCGACCTGATCTTTGTCATTGATAGGCAGGACAAAGTCCAATATGTCAATAACCGGGCAGCCAGGCAGTTCAGAAAGTCGTCCGAACAAGTCATTGGCAAGCCACGCACGGAACTGTTCCCGCCTGCCCTCGCAGAGAGCCAGGGGTATGCCTTACAGCAGGTCATCAGGTCGGGTGAGGTCCTCTCCTCTGAAAGCCCGGTCACCTTCCCGGGTGGTCAACGCTGGCTGAACACCCAACTGGTACCCCTGCGGGACAAAGACGGACAGGTCAACGCAGTCATGGGTGTCTCACGGGATGTCACGGAACGAAAACAGGCTGACCTGCTCATCCTTGAAGAAAAAACCTTTTCAGATTCCATCATCAACAGTCTGCCGGGCATCTTCTACCTGTTCGATGCGCAGGGAAAATTCCTGCTCTGGAACAGGAATTTTGAGAAGATCAGCGGCTATTCGACTGATGAAATGCTGGAACGCAACCCGGCAGATTTTTTTGTAGGGGATGAGAAAGTTCTTGTCCAGGAACGCATCCAGCAGGTCTTTATCTCGGGTCAGGCGGAAGTTGAGGCGAACTTTACCTCCAGGCATGCTGTCGCCACCCCTTACTACCTGACCGGTGTTCGCATCATGATCAAGGACCAACCGCACCTGGTTGGCGTGGGGATCGACATCACCAAGCGCAGGCAGGCAGAAGAGAAACTCCTTAAGGCCATGGCTGACCTGGCCCGTTCCAATTCCGAACTTGAGCGCTTTGCCTATGTGGCTTCGCATGACCTGCAGGAACCGCTGCGCATGGTGACCAGTTACCTGCAGCTGCTCGAACGGCGTTACAAGGATAAACTGGATGGGGATGCCCGGGAGTTCATCCAATTTGCCGTGGATGGCTCCAACCGCATGAAGAACCTGATCGGTGACCTGCTGGCTTACTCACGGGTGGGCACGCGCGGCAAGGAATTTGAAATGGTTGATTGCGGAATTGTCCTGGAGAATGTTCTCACAAACCTGCAGATCTCGCTTTCAGAGAGCCATGCCAAATTGACACATGATCCGCTGCCGGAGGTGATGGGGGATGATTCCCAATTGGAGTCGCTCTTCCAGAACCTAATCGGAAATGCCATCAAGTTCCATGGCAGGAAGAAACCCAAGATCCATGTGGGTGTCAAGCAAGAGGCCAGGGATTGGGTCTTCTCGGTCAGCGATAACGGTATCGGTATCGATCCGCAGTATTTCGAGCGCATCTTCATCATCTTCCAGCGCTTGCACAACCTGCAGGAGTATACCGGCACGGGTATCGGGCTGGCTATCAGCAAGCGCATCGTTGAAAGGCACGGCGGGCGCATCTGGATCGAGTCGCAACCCGGGCAGGGTTCAACCTTTTACTTTACACTACCCATGATCGGAGGATCAAGCAATGAATGAAAATATAAGAATAAAACCCATCATCATCCTGCTGGTGGAAGATAATCCCGGAGATGTGCGCCTGACGCGCGAGGCGCTCAAGGAGGGTAAGGTCCTCAACTCCCTGTACGTAGCGAAAGATGGCGTCGAAGCGCTTGAATTTCTGAGAAATGAAGGCCGCTTCAGCCACATGCCACGCCCGGATATCATCTTACTGGATCTCAATCTTCCCAAAAAAGATGGCCGTGAAGTATTGCATGATATTAAATCCGACCCCCTGCTGCTCAGCATCCCGGTCGTGATCCTGACCACCTCCAAAGATGAGGAGGATATCATTCAATCCTATGATCTGCATGCCAACTGTTTCATTGCCAAGCCAGTCAACCTGGACCAGTTTATAAAGGTGGTACTGTCTATGGAGGAGTTCTGGTTCAGCATCGTGCGGCTGCCACCACAGGACAGGTAACTTAAGATGAAAAAACCCTATTGGATTTTCTCTTTTCAAGGAATTAGAACATTTAGCCTGAACTTGATGTTGTCAATCTTATTATTAATGCGGGCAAACCTTTAGGGTCTGAGTAAGTGGAGAGGAACTATGAAACCTGAACACCAAAACATCTTGCTGGTTGAAGATAATCCTGCGGATGCCCGCCTGATGGTTGAATTGTTAACCGAGGTGGGAGCAGGCAGGTTCAAGTTACGGCACTCCGACAGGATAAGCACAGCTATGGATCTTCTTAGAGCAGAGATCATCGATGTCATCCTGCTGGACCTCTCCCTGCCGGATGGGAGTGGCCTTGAAACCGTGCAGCGTATGTGCGCAGCTGATCCGGACCTGCCCATCATCGTGCTAACCGGCCTGGAGGACGATACGTTGGCCCTGGAAGCAGTCCAAGCCGGGGCACAGGATTACCTGGTCAAGGGGCAGGTGGATGGATCGGGGATCGCCCGCTCGATTCGTTATGCCATTGAGCGCAAACGGCTGGAAGAGCGCCTGCAGCATCTGGCCATGCATGATGCCCTGACCGACCTGCCCAATCGGCGGCTATTCGACGATCGCCTGAAACAAGCCATCCAACGTACCCGGCGTGCCAACGAAAAAGAGGCAGGTAATGTCAGGATGGCTGTCCTCTTGCTTGACCTGGATAATTTCAAATCCGTCAACGATACCCTGGGGCATTCACAGGGTGACCTTTTGCTGCAGGTTGTGGCAAAACGCCTGCAGACCTGCATCCGCAAGGTCGACAGCCTGTCCCGCATGGGTGGCGATGAATTTACCATGATCTTTGAAGATGTTTCTGGCAAAGGAGCGGTGGAAATCCTAGCCGGGAAGATCCTGGCGGTTTTTTCTCGACCTTTTAAACTTGGCGCTCAAACCCTGACGATCACCGCCAGTATTGGTGTCAGCCTGTATCCCTGTGATGCAGGTGATTCCGAAACCCTGCTCAAGCATGCGGATATCGCCATGTATCGCGCCAAAAGCGAGCACAACAAACTATGTTTTTTTGATGAGAGCAAGGACTGCTTATGAAAAAAAGACCGATCCAACTCCTGTTATTGGAAGATAATCCCGGTGATGCGCGCCTGATGAGCGAATACCTGCGCGAAGATGAAAGCATGCAGTTTGATGTTCGACTGGCTGAAACCTTGCAGACTGGCCTGGTCAGCCTGGCAGAACACAGCCCGGATATCATCCTGCTTGACCTGGGATTGCCTGACAGCCAGGGCCTGGATACATTCAAACAGCTGTTTGCTGTTGCCTCGCAGGTACCCATCATCATCCTGACCGGGTTGAACGATATGCAGCAGGCTGACCTGGCGGTCAAGGCTGGTGCCCAGGATTACCTGAACAAAGATGAAGTCAACAGCAGCCTGCTGCGACGTGCCGTGCGCTATGCCATCGAACGTAAACAGTCGCTCGAAGCCCTGCGCCAGAGCGAGGCACAATACCGCCTGCTGGCGGAGAACCTGCAGGATGTGATCTGGGTCATGGATCTCAAAGAGAATCGCCTTGCGTATATCAGTCCATCCGTAATCAAACTGACCGGTTATACACCTGAAGAAGTGCTTGCAACACCTTTTTTCGATACGCTAACCCCACAGTCTGCGCACGATGTGGCGACCTGGATGCGTGAATTGATCCCATTGGCCACAGAAAATAACCAGTCAAGTGTTTTTATAGTGGAACAACCCTGCAAAGACGGTTCCACTGTCTGGTCCGAGGTCTCGGTCAGTCTTATGCTGGATGCAAACGGTATTCCTTTCCAGATCATCGGTGTCTCGCGCGATATCAGCGCCCGCAGGCAGTCCGATCAGCAGATCCGTTTGCAGGCGGCTGCCCTGGGATCGGCTGCCAACGCCATCGTTATCACCGACCGGGACGGCAGCATCCAGTGGGTCAACCCGGCTTATGAGCAACTGACCGGCTACAGCCTGCCGGAGGTCATCGGTCAGAACCCGCGCCTGTTAAAATCGGGCCTGCAGCCCCCGGAATTCTATAAGAATTTATGGGATACCATCCTGGTGGGGCAGGTCTGGCAGGCAGAGCTGGTCAACAAGCGCAAGGACAGCAGCCTGTACACCGAGGAAGAGACCATCACACCCCTGCTGGATGAC
>JBDRQK010000131.1:0-5545 GCA_043826315.1 Chloroflexota bacterium | reverse complement strand
TGGGCTGTACGGGATGGTATTTACGACTTTAAGGAAGCAAAACAATGAAAGGAGTGGAACATGGATCTTGGCGCATTTTCGATCAGTCTGACCGTCAAGGATATTAAAGCTTCAAAAAGCTTTTATCAGAAACTCGGATTTTCGATCTTTGGGGGGGATATTACCCAAAACTGGTTGATCATGAAGAACGGAAATTCTATCATCGGTCTTTTCCAGGGTATGTTTGACAAGAATATGTTGACCTTTAACCCGGGGTGGGACATGGATGCCAATGAGCTAAACTCCTTCACCGATATCCGCTCTTTGCAAACACAACTGAAGGAACTAAGTGTGGAGTTTGTCAGCGAGGCAGATCAAGGCTCAACTGGACCCGCCAGCTTTATTATCCTGGACCCGGATGGAAATCCGATCCTTGTTGATCAACATATCTGAGCCTGTCCTATTGTTATTTTTTTTAGGAATTTTATGAACGGCGCTCTGCGAAAAAATATCAAACCCGGTCTACGTGTGCAGATCGTGCGCAAACAAGATCAAACCAGCGGCAAACTCGTCGAAGGGATCGTCAAAGATATTCTGACCAAGGCCTCCATGCACCCGCATGGCATCAAGGTCCGCCTGGTGGATGGGCAGATCGGGCGGGTGAAAGAGATCATACAACAGGATCTTCTCTAGTGGATCTTCCTCTTAGTCATGTGAATTCCGAACTGAAAGGTGAGCAACATCAATAAACTAAGCAGGGTGCCGATTGTAAACGAATTCCAGATTCCTGTTGAAAAATCATCCGGGTTAAGGAAGGATGCCAAAACCACCAGGGCAGCCCAAAGCGTTATGCTCTGCAAAGGAATTTGCCAGGCACTCCAACGAATTTCGCTGCTTGTGTAAAGACCTCCGACACCCAGCAGGCTGAACCAACCTGCCAGGATCCTTGCTGTCAGAGGGGTTAATTTCCACGGCCAATACGTAGAAACCACTTCAGGAAAAACAAACATAATGATCGCCCAGAGCATGGTTGTCACTCCAAACCAGAAGAATGCTCTGCGGGCCAGCACAGGAACGGATATTTCACCTGACTCGGGGTTGACGGGGTCTGTTCTTCGATTAAGCCACCAAAGGTAAAATATCAGAGGCGGGGTGATGATATAAAGGACAAGCCAGAGCTGGAAGGGAAAATGATGGATGTTAAAGCGGTCCCAGTGCAGGAATGTTGACAGAAGCATGAAGGTGGTAAAAGAAATAACAGGGGGAAAAGCACCTGCCACCCGATGCCACTGGAGTCCGAAAATTGCATAAACGAACATGTATGCCCCGCTCAGGTAACCAGAACCGATAAAGAGAGCCGTCATATGAGGCTTGATCTCCCACACAAAACGCTCACCCGAGAGATCAGGAAAAAAATAGAGGATCAGAAAAGCCAGTAAAAGAAAAGGAACCACGATCGCCAATACAATGCGGGTAGCCGGGAGAATGCGGTCGTCTTTCCTGAGGTTGATATGTTCGGGTGAAACCGAGTTATCCATGAAATTCTCCTTCAATATTTATTACATAATATGACTGCGCCGGATAAAGGGAACCGGAATGGAATGAGTATTTTTCCAACATTCAGCCAGACTTCATTCGGCGAATCAACCGACGAAAAACCCAAAAGATCATTAAAAATACAAGGAATAACAAGATCAGGACTGCTGCCAGTGTGGCTGCCAGATTAAAGGTAATTCTCTGGCTGCTGATTTCAGGTTGTACCTGCAACGTCAGGAAATTCGTCCGTTCGATAAGAGAGCCATCCGGTGCCAACCCAGTCACGATGATGTCAACTGCAATTAAACCAGTCGATGATGAAGTCCAGGAAGTTGTGGCATTCCTGCCAGGCTGAAAATCCCGAATCTCAATTGTTCCATCCTGATCCCGGATGAGAGCCTGCCCTGTAGTTATTTCCAACTGCTCGCCGTTTAAAATTAGACTTGCACCCAGATCTACTTGCTGGCCTACCGTTGGTATGAGTGTACTGGAATGAGCTTCCAGTCTGGCTCCTCCCGTAAAATATACGGATATTGCAAAGTCCGTTCCTTCAGGAGGAGTGGCATCCGTAGCCATCACCGTCACTTTCCACGGGCCGGGTTTAGGGTTCTGAAATCCATAACCAAGATAGAACATCGCGGCAGAATCGTCTAGCTTGATAAATCCATTCTTTTCAAGGCTTAATTCGATGACCTTGCCGCTCGCTCCATGCACCACCGTCGTTACCGAGTGGGAATAGTCATAGAGAGCAAAAGATGCTACGGTTACATCAGGATCAATATTGATCGTTACCTCAGTGGATCCGTTCATATCCACATGACCTGTGTAGATGCGGGTGAATTGAAGAGCAGATCCTGATGTTTGGTTTAGAACTGGGTCTTCTGAAAAAATAAATGTATTGGCGGTTTTTTGGAGAAGAGGCCTTACGAAGGAATCAAAAACCGGCTGTGACAACGTCAGGTTGCTATGGATCACATCAAACTTGTCGGATCGCAAGGGTATGGCATTGATACTACCAAATGAAACTACGGTGTCGTTCGGTATATCTGTGCAGGGAGATTTAAATGCTTCAAAAATAGCTGTGCCGCCAAGATCGTAAAACTCGATCCCATGGCGGTGGGTGATCTGCTGGTTGAAGATACCGGTCATGTAACTTTGCCGGATCTCGATGGAGGCAGGCAGATAAAGACCCAAAGCGGCAGGAAGTACAGAACAATCCGAGCCACCCATTGGCGAGCCAAGCATGATCAGTTGGGCCACATCCCGATCCTGCATTACCCGATCAATATAATAGCGTGAGATCATGCCTCCCATGCTATGTACGACCAGGTCAACCATCTCAGCACCCGTTTTTTGTTTTATATTTGTGATGTACTGACCAAGTATCTCGGCATTCTGCCCAATAGTATTGGTACGACCGACAGGATTTAGAAGATTCCCGGTGTTTAATTCTCCGGGAACCTGCCCATCCCCCACTGCAAACCCCTGGAGTCCAAGTGAGCCGAGAAATCCCGTTGGGCTAAGATAGGATTTCCAGGTTTCCCAGTTGGAAATAAACCCATGAACCAGAACAACCGGACGGGCAGCAACATCAATCGATTCAGATTGAGCAATTTGCTGACCCGAACTGTTAATTGCAAACAGGGAATGTGTATTTTGCCCATGTCCATCTGGATTCCAATGCCAGCCGAGTGCTAGAAATGGCAGCGTTGTACAACCTGTTTCCCCAACCTGGATAACACAGGACCCAACGGGTTTCGATATATCGTCAAGAAAGAGTTTTACCGCTCCCTGCAATGCTGCTTGATCAGGAGAACTAAACTGGATCTGGATGGTGTCGCCATCTGTAAATTGAGTTGTGGTTTTGTTTTGGCGATTGATGATCTTTAATGTTGAATCTTGTGGTTGATCCCTAAAAGCAAAGCTTGAATTAATTAAAAAATTCAGGATAAAAAAAAGGCTCATTATCTTTTTGGGCATGGCAGCCTCCGGTGATAAATTTCCAGCATTTATATAATTGTGATAAATAATATCACAATTATCAGAGTGGTTTATGGTAATTTTATAGAGGATTTTTTTAAATTAATTCCGGCTCTTGCGGATAAAGACGGATTACGAAGAAAATCTGACCCATTCGCCCAACCACCCACACGGCATCAAGGTCCGCCTGGTGGATGGGCAGATCGGGCGGGTGAAAGAGATCGTCAATCTGTCTTAGGTTAGATTTCACCTGGTTGAAAGTTTTCTTTTCCAACCAGGGTATATCGGGGTCACAGACCCCGATATACATGTGACCGCAGGTCCTGCTCAAAATGTAACGGTCTTATGAACAGCTAAGAGGAATCAATTGAGTTGTCTGACGGGACGACCTTCAATATAGCCGCGATAGCCTTTTGGTTCGAGCTGAAAGCGTGGTCCATCTTCGTCAGCCCATTGGAAGCCGTAGATCTCCGGTTTGTAATCCTTGATCGTTTCCCAAAGATTGTGTATTGCCTGCTCAAAATTCTCATCCTCATAAGGCTGTCCCTGGAAGATCATCATTTTACATGGAGGCAGTTCGATAAGATCAAAACCTTCCGGAATCGAGCCTGTATATCCGAATGGGATCTCAACTCCCTGGACATACATGGACGTGCCTGGTTTTTGCAGGCAACCCGGCAGCCACATGCCGACCGGTTCATAAAGAGCCTCCTGGATGCCACAGAGCATGTCCCATACTTCGCATCCCACTTCCTCGCAATATGCGTAATAATCGGTTGCTTTTATACCTCGCTTGAGGATCAACTTCCTGACCGGACGATCCACAACCTGGACAAAAATCGTGCTGGTTTTTTGGTTTTCAGACATTATTGAGTCTCCTTTTTTCAAGGCGAGGGAATTTTGATGGATAATGTCGGGAAGGAAATATTTGATGGGTGGCTTGTTCCTGGAAAACCTCTGCGGGGTTAAGCCAAACTGTTTTGAAAAAGCACGTGTGAAGCCTTCGTGGGAATCGAAAACAAAATCAAAAGCCACATCGATGATCTTCACATCTTCATTCTTGAGCCGGACGGCTGCTCGCGATAACCGCACAGCACGGATATATTCAAATGGGCTTTTCCCGGTCAATTCTTTAAAGATCTTTGCAGCATGCCATGGTGAATACCCAGCCACACTTGCCAGCATATGAAGTGTGATCGGCTCGTTCAGATGTGATTCGATATAAGATTGCATTCGCTGAACTGCTTTGATCTGATCCCTGTTATCCATGCACTCTCCTTGAGGAGTCAGGATATCATCTGATCTCAAGCATTGCTTGACTTGGGTTGTGATGGTTTGTGTCTATCGCAGGGGCTGGCATTTCCGGATGAATTTTATAACCTATCTAATGTGGAATCAAGATCTTTTAAGCTTTTTTGTGCCAAACACTTCTTGCTAATTTTGGCGTGCCAATTAACTTTTAAACAGGTTGGTCCATCCTATCCAGCTAGCTCATCAAGGCTTCCGGCCACGGAAAACCTCCTGGATTTTCCGCAGCCAATTCAACCAGCTTTTCATCGTTGTGTCCGTGGATTTGCTCAAGGAATGGGAAATCCAGTGGCCCAACTTGAACTTTAGCAATAGGTTTTGATGGTGATGTGCTGATCCAGTGGGGAAAGATGATTTCCATTCCTTGCATTTCTTGTGAAGCCTCCTGCTTGAAAGAATGGCGCGGCAGGATGTAGATCATCCCATCACACCACGGTTTGTGAATCAATACCGAGTGGGTAATCGAGAAAAAATACATCGGGTCACTGATCTGATCGGCGGACATTCGAGCTCTTAAACATGAGTTGAATAATGACATTTCAGAATATTTTTTTCGATCGAGGATAGCAAAGTAGATGACCCAAATGCCATCCGTTGATGCGTAAATAGCGCACTGGTTGCTGAATTCTTTCTTATCGTTAGCCTGTCGGGGTTCAACTTCTCTAATACTTAGATCTTGTGATCCATGTAACACCAATTCTTTCGTATCACAGAGGTAAGATAGGTACTGCCACTTTGGATA
>JBDRQK010000130.1:0-2380 GCA_043826315.1 Chloroflexota bacterium | reverse complement strand
CGGGTTGACCTGATCGCAGCCGACGTGGTGAAGCACTTCGACCAGCGCCTGGATGCGCTGGAAGGCAAAGCCATGATCGTGTGCATGTCCCGACGCATCTGTGTGGACCTGTACAATGCCATTACTAAATTAAGACCCGGTTGGCAAGCAGATGATGATGCTAAAGGTGACATCAAAATCGTGATGACAGGCAGCGCCAGCGATCCGCTGGGTTGGCAAAAACACATCCGTAACAAGGCAGGCCGGGAGGCACTGGCCAAACGCTTTAAAGACCCAAAAGATACGTTCAAGGTTGCCATTGTACGGGATATGTGGCTGACAGGGTTTGATGTACCCTCGCTGCACACCATGTACATCGACAAACCGATGCAGGGACATGGGTTAATGCAAGCAATTGCACGTGTAAACCGTGTTTATGGCAACAAGCCCGGCGGGTTGATCGTGGATTACCTGGGGTTGGCATACCATTTGCAAAAGGCACTGGCACTTTATACCGAAAGCGGCGGCAGGGGCGAGACTGTTATTGACCAAACGGAAGCTGTGCGTTTGACTTTACGCGAATATGAAATCTGCCGGGATATGTTCCACGGTTTCGATTATTCCAAATGGAAAACTGGTGATGCCACAGAGAAATTGTATTTGCTGACCTGGGCTATGGATCACATCCTTGGTCTTGAGGACGGTAAGGCACGCTATTTACAAGCTGTTTTACGCCTATCACACGCTTTTGCTCTGGCTGTGCCGCACGAGAAAGTTCTTGAAATCCGGGATGAGGTTGGTTTCTTCCAAGCTGTCAGGGCTCAAATCATTAAATCTTCACCTGAGCACGAACTAGTGGTGGATGAGATGGAGCAGGCCATCCGGCAGATCATCTCACGGGCAGTTGCATCGGAAGAGGTGATCGATATCTTTAAAGCAGCCGGTTTGAAAAAACCAGATATTTCAATCCTTTCAGATGAGTTCCTGGCTGATATTCAAAACATGCCACAGCGTAACGTCGCGGTTGAACTGCTGCGAAAACTGCTGAATGATGAGATCAAGCTGCGCTCTCGGAAAAATCTGGTGCAATCGCGTTCTTTTGCAGAAATGCTGGAGAGGACCATTCGCCTTTATCAAAACCGTGCCATTGAAGTGGCAGAAGTGATCGCTGAACTTATCGACCTTGCCAAAGAGATGCGGGAAGCCAACAAGCGCGGTGAAGCACTCAACCTGGCAGAAGATGAACTGGCTTTTTATGATGCACTGGAAGTCAACGACAGTGCGGTAAAGGTACTGGGTGACGATCAATTAAAATTGATCGCCCGTGAATTGGTGCGCATCGTGCATGAAAACGTGAGTATAGATTGGACGGTGAAGGAAAATGTGCGTGCCAAATTGCGGGTGATGGTGAGAAGAATTTTGCGCAAATATGGGTATCCACCGGATAAGCAAGAGAAGGCAACCCAGACAGTTTTGGAACAGGCAGAGATGATCGCCAGGGATTGGGCGGATTGAGGTTTTAAGAAGGTACACACACACCCCTGTCTTGAAGGACATCCCCCCATTTTGAAAGAAAAAATGGGGGACCAATTTTAAAGAAAAGATAGGGCGCATCCCGGGAAAAGAAGCCGGGACTTTGCCATGCGCCCCAACGATCTGCAAACCTTTACCTTGTCCACACTGCGAAACAAGGTTATATCGCTAAAAGCAAGCGGGGTCTTTGTCAATCTTTCCCCTGAATTTTCCAAAGAAGGCTACAATAGACGCATGAATGCTGACAACACCCCGACCTTGATCGACCTTGAAATCCTGGCCCGCCAGGCAGGCGAGATCCTGCGCGGCGGTTACGCCAAGAAGCACCAGGTGGATCACAAGGGCATCATCGACCTGGTGACCGAGATCGATCACCAGTCCGAAGATCTCATCCTGAACGGGATCCGGGCACGTTTTCCCGGGCACGCCATCCTGGCGGAAGAATCCGGCAGGTCGGAAGGCTTCAAAGACCAGATCTGGTTCGTCGATCCCCTGGACGGCACGGTCAATTACGCTCACAACATCCCCCTCTTCTGCGTTTCCATCGCCTATGCGCACAATGGCCTCACCCGCCAAGGTGTGGTCTACGACCCGATGCGCGACGAATGTTTCTCCGCCGAGCGCGGCCGTGGTGCCCGCTTGAATGGTACCCCGCTGCATGCCTCGACCGTCACGGAACTGGTGCAGGGTCTGCTGGTGACCGGCTTCCCGTACGACACCTGGGACACCTCCGACGACAATTTTGAAAATATTACGCGCTTCGCCAAGATGACCCAGGGTGTACGCCGCCTGGGTTCAGCCGCCCTTGACCTGGCCTATGTGGCAGCCGGGCGCTTCGACGGTTACTGGGAGATCTCCCTGGCTCCCT
>JBDRQK010000129.1:0-2321 GCA_043826315.1 Chloroflexota bacterium | reverse complement strand
ACGATGAAAGAATGATCGGTGCAAGGCGTGGTAGGTATTGCAGCGCAACAAGTGGATACCAGGTTCAAGCTCGCTTCGCACGATGAAGGCTTGCTGGTCACTGCGCCTGGCGCCGGTCAGGTAGCTGATCGGGCTGGCGATGATGCTGACCGTATGGCCGCGCTGGAGCAGGCTGCGAGCCAACTCGTGATGGCGCGTGCCGCCGGGTTCGTCCAGTGCTGCAAAGGCTTGGTGAATGAGAAGTATATGCATGGCTCAAAGGTTCGGAAAAATAAAATGCGTGCTGAATTTTACATTATTCTGGCTGGTTGCTGACAGTGCGCATGAAAGTGCCGGAATTTTCTGTCCATAGGTGGGTGAAACCCAACCCTCAATAAGGGAGACTCGCGCCATGCCTTCTACTACTTCCCCGGCCCGCACCAGTGAGATTTCCGCACCCGGCTGGTCGGTGCTCATAAGTATTTTCAACCAGCCATGCGGAGATAGCAGCTGCAGTTCGAACCCGTTCCCTTTCTCCACAAGTTGCCAGTCCCAATCGGGCAGCAGCCAGTGCAAGCGGAAGGTGCGCGGCGGTTGCCCTGATTTAATGAAGAGCAAAGCATCCTGCACCTCCCAGTGCTCATCACTAAAGACAGTCACGCTACGCTCATGACGCACACCCAGATGCCGGTAACCGGCATGCCAGGCCAGGGCGGTCTGCACAATGGACATATTGGTCTGGATGGGGTGTTTTATTCCTGCTGGAGCCCAGTCCAGGTAAAGGAAGCGGCTGACGCGGTTCATCTGATCGAGGCCATCCACACTGATGGTGTTATGCACGGAAGTGCGGGTCAGGGCATTATCCCACGGGGCGTCGACGTTATACAGATAAGTGCCTGCATCTCTCGCTATGTTCAGTCCGTGCCACCACAGGTCAAAATGTAGCTGGTCGGCATGCGAAGGGCGATTCTTATATTTATATGCGCGCAGGTACCCCCAGGAGTTGCGACCATACAGACTGTCTCCCAGGTAACGCGTTTCCAGGAAATATTTATCAGAAGACGGAAGCCCAAACCAGAGCGGCATTTCGTCCCATGCTCCCCCGGGCAACTGGTATTCCATAAAACTGCGCAGAGCGGCTTGAAGGACAGGACGGTAGTCTTCAAAAGGACAGATGGTCAGGGGTAGAATGTAGGCGCCATCGTTGGCACCCAGGTTGGGAACCTTACCACTGGAAGGGTCGAGCAGGGAGAAAAGCCAATGGGTGGCGATGGACAGGGCTTCGATGCTGCCTCTTGAAAAATGATAACCATGTTGATATGCCAACGGTTTGAGCCACAAAGCAAGTTGCAGCATCAGGCGCTGGTAGTTGCTACTGTGCTGTGAATATTCACCATAAGCATCGACCTGCCTTTGCAGACCGCGGTTAAACCACTTCCAACCCAGCTTTATCCAACGCTCAGATTGTGGGTGAGCGGGCAGCGCCAATCCGGCTGTGAATAGGGCGGCAGACTCACTGAGCAGGTGGTTATTGTTCTGGGAACGGGCATATACCAGGCTGACCGGGATGCGGGTTGCATGCTCTGCCAGAGCGTATACCAGGCGGTCCTGACGGACAGATGTGGAATGGGTAGAAGTGGCAAAGACCTGCAATGACAAGACAAATGCCATCAGGCGCAGGGACACCTCCTGGGCTGAGACCCAATGCGGTCCCTGGTTGGTTGGGTTGGCATCCAGAAAACGCTCGGTAAAGATCCAGAAAGCAGATGCATAACGTTCATCATGGCTGATATGCCAGGCACGTCCGAGCGTGAATGCCCAGCCAAATCGGGCTGGTTCCCAGAGAAATTTAACATCCGGTAGTCCGCTGAACAGGCAGGTGTAGAGCGAGGCGTCTTTTTCGTAAGCGGTCCAATGCTGCAAGGGCTGATCGAAACTGAGTTGCAAGGGCACAGGTTCAGCCCCGAACAGGCGCACCTGACCGGCGGCGATCTCATCGGCCTGACTGAGCAAGGAATCCCTGCCATCCTCTCCCAGAATATTTAATAAGTCGTCAGGGGTGGGAAGATCGAATAAAGGTTGGAACCTGAAAGAAGGTGGGGTTTTTTCCTGACTGTCAATTCTGAATGGGGTCTGTCGTTGACCTGCCTTGCTTGGCGTGACCCTTTTGTAATGCCCGCTCAGCAACCCAAGCCTGTATACGGCATACAGAGCTGTCTGGGAAAATCCCAACTGGAGCAGGGCTTTAATAGCTATGGAAAGACGGTTTGATGAAGACATAGCCTAAATTCTTTTGGTATGCAGGTCGGTCTTATGGCGGGATAGGTAGTCACGAAAAACAG
>JBDRQK010000128.1:0-3544 GCA_043826315.1 Chloroflexota bacterium | reverse complement strand
TCCCACAACGGATAACTATCGTTATGTGTTTACCGGTCAGGTGCCAACCTCCTATGAGGTAAAGGGTCAGTTACGTAGCCGGATTTCACAGGAAGCGCGGCTGATCGCCCCCGCTCTTAAAAATAGTTTTATTATTGCCATATCCGTGTTGTTGATCAACCTATTTTTTGCCACCCCTGCGGCCTATTCTTTTGCACGTCTGCGCTGGAAGTTCAAAGGCGGATTCTATACCTTTATCCTGGGCAGCAGGCTAATGCCTGCCATGGCGATTGTTATTCCGTATTACGTGATTATCCAATCGCTAAAATTGATGAATACTCATTTATCCCTGATCCTGGTACATTGTGCGCTTACCATCCCATTTTCCATCTGGTTCCTGACGCTATACATCACAAATATCCCCCGAGAAATGGAGGAAGCAGGTCTGGTGGACGGGTGCAACTATTTCCAGGTTATGAAACACATTGTTGTACCCATGATCCTGCCCGGTCTGGTCGCGGCGTCTGCCTTCGCCTTTATGACATCCTACAATGAGTTCCTGTTTGCTCGTTTCTTGACTACATCCATCACGTCTCAGACTGGACCGGTGATTATCTCATCGATTTCTGGCAATCCTGATGTCTCATATTCATTGATTTCAGTCTGCGTCACCCTGGGAATGATTCCACCTGTCATCCTGGCCATCACCATGCGCAAGTGGCTCACCGAGGGTTTGTCATCTACGATTACATTCCGTTGAAAGCCTACCATTGAAGATTCATTCGGAAAGGGAACATACTTATTATGAAAGGTGAAGTCCAGGCAAACGAGGGAACTCTCATCCTACCCACCTCTGCAATCAAAGGTGAAAATCGCAACCCGGTCTTTCGCTCTCAATATGGGGTGGCACATATCTACCCGTATACCCTGCTGGATGATATTGACGCCAAAAGCCATGATAAGACTTACCACACGCTGGTATTGGAAAATCGGTACCTGCGGGTTACGTTAATCACCGACCTGGGTGGCCGGGTATATTCTGTTTTTGACAAAGTCTCCCAACGGGAGGTGTTTTACAAAAACTCCACTGTGCGTTTTGCTCCCCTGGCAATTCGCGGAGCTTTTTTCTCGGGCGGTTTGGAGTTTAGCTTCCCGGTGGCGCATGCCCCTACCACCTGTGATAAGGTCAATTGGGATATTCGCAATAATGAGGACGGATCTGCAAGTGCTTCAATTGGCGGGTTGGAGCATCTCTCTGGCTTGCGCTGGATGATAACTTTGACCCTTTTCCCCGACCGTTGTGCATTAGCTCAGGATGTCTATCTATACAACCCAGGTACGATCCCCGGCAGATACCACTATTGGACCAATGCATCTTTGGATGCCGATGAGGGTACGGAGTTCATTTACCCACTTCACCGCGCCCGCTCATATGAATATGCAGGAAGTGCATCCTGGCCTTTTGCTCGTCTCGATTTGATTCAGGAGGACCCCGGCCTGCCAGGTATGGAAGGTGTCCCAATGTGGCCCGCCGGGCGAATACTAGCGCCAGTTAATTTTCGCTGGCAGAAAAATATGCTCGCCCAAGTATCCGTATTTGGCAGGGATGTATCGTGGAACTATTTCGGTGCCTGGCAGCATAAGGTCAATCATGGATATGCCCATGTAGCAAATAGGCAGGATGTTTCTGGAATGAAACTTTGGTCGTGGGGTAACGCACCTGTTGGTGTGGTAAACCAAACCGCCCTGACCGATGGTGGGTCACTGTATGCTGAGACCCAATGCGGTGCGATGGAAACGCAACTTGACTTTGACTTTCTGGGACCCGGCGATACGCGCACCTGGCGTGAGTGGTGGATCCCACTGCGGGAAATTGGCGGGCTGACGTGTGCTTCCGAAACCGTCGGGGCCAGAATTAACCTGGCACCCGTTAGCGAGAGTGAATTAGTCAGACTAACCGCAGCACTTTGCCCGGCAATGCCGTGCGACAAGGCCATGGTCACGGTCACAGTGCCCGACAAAGTTCTAATAGAAGAGACCTGTTCGGTTTCACCCGAAAAGCCGTGGATTCATGAAGCCATAATTAATGCTGTCGAAATCGCCGATAAACCGATTACTCTAGTTGTTAAAGATTCACTCGGTAGAGTGCTATTGGAAAATACTCAAAACCGAGAACCTAGTCAGATAGATGCATTTGACAAAAGAGAAGACATTCATCCAATCACAGCAGACGATTTTTATATGCTGGGCGTAAAGCACGAGAACTTTGACAACCGGGAGCAGGCGAAAGAAGCCTATATGAAGGCACTACGGGTTGACGATAACCACCAAAAAACTCATCTGCGATTTGGTCTGATGTTACTCCGGTCCGCACAGTTTAAAGAAGCAGACATGCATCTTTCGCGCGCGGAGGAACTCGGACTCGTTGAAAGCTCCTACTATCGAGGGCTTATCGCCTTATTCGAAGGTAGGTTGACTGATGCCGAAGAGAACTTCAAATCCGGACAGATCTCTGAATCTCATTCAACCGCGGCTTTGATGGGCCTGGGTAAAGTTGCATTACGCGATAAAAAGTGGGGTCAAGCAATCGAATTCTTTTATCAGGCAAGCCAACAGGCGGCTGGAACGGTTTCGCCAACCACCTTGTTGGCTATTGCATTACGGCACGCTGGAAAGGTAGAAGAAACTCGCGCAGAGTTGCAGCGAGTATTAGCGCTTGATCCACTCAACCACCCGGCTCTGTACGAAATGGCGACCGGGAATTATCCTGAAAGCGAGGTGGTTCAACGGAAGTTGCAGCGAATCTTATCGGACGATTATCAATACTTTATTGATTTGGCTTGCTATTACATGGATGCCGGCCTGCCAGGCGATGCGCTCGAGGTGCTGAAAACCGCCTGGTCGCAGAAGGAAAATGCAATGACAGCTTATCTCGCCGCATTCCTAAGCCATCAGATGGGAGACGCTTGCGCAGAAGGTATCTGGCTCGAGAAAACCCGGGGTGCCTCTCCTGATTTTGGGTTCCCAAGTCGCCTGCAGGAAGTCTTGGCATTGCAATTTGCCCTGGAAAAAGATTTTCAAGATTCAAGGGCAAAGTATTTTCTAGGGAATTTCTTCTATGCCCGCGAGCGATGCGACGAAGCGATCCAACTATGGACAGGGGCACTGGATGGGATGGATGCTTATGCTGTCCTCTTCCGCAACCTGGGTATCAGTGCCTGGCAGCGAAAGAACAACCCCTCTGCGGCTATCGAGTGGTTCGAGAAGGCATTAGCCCTCGACCCTCACAACCAGGATCTTTATCTGCACCTTGATGAATTGTATAAGTTCCAGAATCTAACTAATAACCGGGAACAATTACTTGACAGAATAAATGGTCTTTCAGATGCTCGAGAAGATGTACACAAACATCGAATCACAATGATGGTAGAACTTGGACATTATCAAGAAGCGATAGAACTGATGGCGACCGAGAAGTTTATTCCATTGGAAATGGACCAGAGCTTTCACGAAGTCTACGTGCAGGCTCTAATGATGCGCGCGAAAGATCACCTCAATGCGGGTC
>JBDRQK010000127.1:0-3751 GCA_043826315.1 Chloroflexota bacterium | reverse complement strand
CGGGTTGGCTTTTTTCTTTTATGCCAGCTGGACAACTCGCACTAAGGTTGGGTTATTGACCAGTCTGAAATGGTTGTATCTGGGTTTGTTCATCTCATTTCTTTGGGGTTTTGTTCAATTGCTTGTATATTCAGGCTGGCTCATGACCGAAAATTCCCTGGACCTCATCCAGAAAATGTTTTCTATCTCGGGTATTTCGTTAAAGAATCTGCGCATCCCGGGCTTTGCGCTTGAACCTTCCTGGCTGGCAGGTCAGATCGCAGTGATATATTTACCCTGGTTGTTCGCATCCATTTTGACCGGGTTCAGCCTGACGCGATGGCGTTGGTTGGAGGTTGTTTTAACCGCCATGTCAGTTTTTCTTTTGGTGTTGACATATTCTCGCAGCGGACTGCTGATTGTGTTGGTTGCCTGCTCACTTACCACCCTTTTTTTTGGGCGCGGGAAATTTATCCAGGTTTGGGAATGGTGGAAACGACCACTCCTTTCAAATAAAGAACAAATATCCAGGAAGTTGGGCGGTTATTCCCTTCGCTTGGGAATTATTGTAAGTCTGATCGTTCTATTTGGGCTCAGCCTGAAAGCGCTTGGAAATAATTCTTATATATCAAAAATATGGCAGTCACGCAAGAGCAACCTGGTTGAATATGTCATTGATATTTACGCTGGTCCCCGCCTGGCTTATTCCTGGTCGGGTTTGGAGACCTTCAGTCAACACCCCTGGACGGGGGTGGGCTTGGGAGCTTCGGGTTTCTATCTGTATTCCAACCTCCCTGATTGGTCAAAGACATTCATCCCGGAAATTTCAACACTCCTGTCTCCTATGAACTCAAATTACCCGAACACCAAGAACCTGTTCGTACGGATAATGGCGGAAACCGGGATCATGGGTTTGGGGGCTTTTTTGGGGTTCCTGCTATACGTGCTCGGCCAGGTACTGACCTTCGGCAAAATACCAGGTAGGGAAGCTCGTTTTTTTGGGGTTGCAGGAATATTTACCTGGATCGCTCTTTTTTTGTTTTGTTTCACCCAGGATTCATTTGCCATGCCCAACACCTGGATAAATCTTGGAATGTTGTTGGGAGTATCTGGGCTGGGATCAAGATCAACCACTAAAACCCAATAAGCTATTTGATATCTTCATTCCTCTAAGCGAAGAAGATATATTACAGAACGTATTTTGAAGAAATAACAACCCATATATAATGGACAAATAAGATGCCTGTTGCAGCCGGACTTTATTACTTTGCTCATAACCCTCATGAGCGCAATTACCCCCCGGTAATCCTGATTCATGGTGCCGGGGGTACACATCTATCCTGGCCGGCAGAGATTCGCCGTTTATCCGGGCAACGTATGCTAGCCATTGATCTGCCAGGGCATGGAAAATCGATTGGAATGGGCAAACATACCATCCCGGAATACAGCCGGTGTTTGTTGGATTTTATGAATGAACTCGGATTATACAAAGCAATAATTGTTGGACATTCAATGGGTGGTGGCATTGCTTTGGATATTGCCCTCAACTATCCGGATTACATGATCGGGTTGGGGTTGATCGCTTCGAATGCCCGCCTGCGGGTAGCCCAAGCCATTCTGGATGGACTGGCTCTTCCAGCCACGGTTCCGGTAATCATCCAGACAATCGTAGATTGGAGCTACAATCCCCAGGTGGATGGATCTTTAAAAAAATTGGCTGTCCGCCAATTGGGGGAAACCCGCCCGGCTGTTCTATCTGGAGACATGCAGGCATGTAATAATTTTGATGTCATCCAACGTTTGCCGGAAATCAATAAACCTACCCTGATCGTGTGCGGCACCGAAGACAAATTGACCCCTCTGCGTTATTCCGAAGCGATGGCTGCAAAAATTCCAAATTCAGCCTTGCAAACCATCGATTCAGCCGGACACATGGTCATGCTTGAACAACCTCGTCGGGTGGCAGGCATTTTGAATATTTTTATCAAAAGCATTGATTACATACCAGGAGTTTAGATCAGTACGATAAAGGTACAATAAATTCTCAAATTGGTTTCACCTGCAAGATGCAGGCAGTTTTCTGCTTCTCAGATTCCCAACATTTCTGAAATGATACTTTCAGCATTCCGCAGTGCATTTGCCCGGTGACTGACAAGATTTTTCTCCTGCAGGTCCAATTCTGCCATGCTTCGTCCAAGCTCAGGGAGCAGAAAGATCGGATCGTAGCCAAACCCATTGGTTCCTCGCTCGGTCGGGATGATCTCTCCAGGGCATTCTCCGCTGGCAAGCTGAATGACACCATCAGGTTGGGCCAGTGCCACGGTGGCGTGGAAATGAGCCAGCCAGGGGCGATCTTTTCCTTGCAGCATTGCCAGCAGGTAATTGCGCCGGTCGGCATCAGAAGCCTCAGGCCAGGGGGCAAAACGATGAGAGTGAAGCCCTGGCAGGCCATCCAGTACATCCACCTCCAGCCCGGAATCATCAGCCAATGAAGTCAACCCGCTGGCTTTTGCAAAAGCCAATGCTTTCAAGGTGGCATTTTCCGCATAGGTTGCGCCATCCTCACTTACTTGCAGATCTAGACCAATTTCCGCAGGGGTCACCAGTTGAAGATTCAGGTGGGTCAGGATGGCACGCATTTCCTCCACTTTGCCATAATTATTGGTAGCCAGGAGGAGTTTTTTCATTGTTCCAGTGCCCAGGCGGCATGCTCCTTGACAAGTGGACTAGGGTCATCCATCACAAGCTTCAATGCTTGCTGATTTGCTTTGGAATAGCCGCTATTGGACAGGGCCACGATCACATTTCGCAGGTAGCGGTCACGTCGAGCGCGCATCAGGGCACTTCCTTTATATTTCTGGTTAAAAGTGTGCGCATCCATGGCCAATTCTTCGAGCAGATCAGGGTTCCCTGTCCCATCACTTTGTGAAAAAACAGCAGCACCTTCAGGGGTTGCAAAGTGGTTCCACGGGCACACCATCTGGCAGATATCACAGCCAAATACCCAATTTCCCATAAACGGACGCAATTCTAGGGGTATTAACCCTTTCATCTCGATGCTGAGATACGAAATACATCGCCCTGCATCCAGTGTCCGATCCGGCAGTATACAGCCTGTCGGGCAAGCCTGGATACAGCGGGTGCAGGTCCCGCAGCGGTCAGGTTCAAAAGGGGCATCTATTTCTAGTTCGATCCCCAGCAGGATCTCCGCCAGAAGGAAATAAGAACCCATCCGTGGATGGATGAGACAGGTGTTCTTGCCGACCCATCCTAATCCGGCGCGTTGAGCCAGGTCGCGTTCTAGAATTGGCCCAGTATCTGTATAACACAGGTAAGGAATACTTCGCCCGAGCTGGGTCTGGATGGAGTTAACCAGGGTTTCCATCTTTTCGGGCAAGATGTTGTGATAATCCGGTCCTTGGGCATAGGCTGCAATCCTGCCGGTAGGTATTTCTTCCTGTGCAGGAACCGCCAAAACTGGTGCAGGGTAGCACATCCCAAGGGTCAGGATCGAACGGCATTCGGGTAGAATGAGGCGCATGTCTGCCCGACGCAACCTGGCGCGCTCAGTTGCTAGGTAGTGCATATCAGCATGCCGCCCCTGAGCCAGCCAGTTTTCAAAGGTTGACATGTGGGGCGGTGGATCTGGGGAGGTTACTCCAGCCAGGCTGAAGCCCAGGCGATGGGCTTCGGTTTTAACGAATTGAGTGAGTGATTGCCTCACAGTTATGGAGTTGCAGTGCCACTGACCTGGAATTGAACGTAGAGGATC
>JBDRQK010000126.1:0-3605 GCA_043826315.1 Chloroflexota bacterium | reverse complement strand
ACTGGCCGGAAAGTTTGGAATATTCATCCATCATCCAGCCCATCATCTGCGGGGTTGTACCGATATCGGGTGCGGGTACGTCCTGGCGTGGACCGATGTTACGCCACATATTCTGTACCCAGCCGCGGCACAGGCGTTCTTTTTCTGCAGTCGATAGAGTGGCTGGGTCAACAATGACGCCACCCTTGCCGCCTCCCAGGGGGATGTCGGCGACGGCGCATTTCCAGGTCATCCAGGTGGCCAGGGCTCGTACGGTATCCAGTGTTTCAGAGGGGTGGAAGCGGATTCCGCCTTTATTGGGGCCGCGTGCATCATTGTGTTGTACCCGGTAACCCTGGAAAACTCGCAAGCTGCCATCATCCATGCGCACTGGAATGCGGAAAGTATATTCTCGCATCGGCCAGCGCAGCACTTCGCTGATCTGTGGATCAAGATTTAATGTTTTGGCAACGCCATCAAACTGCTCCTGTGCCATTTCAAAAGCATTGATCTGTCCTGACATGTTCATCTCCTAACGATAGGTTGAAATTATTTGATCTCAATAAGCCGGATTGGGTATACGATCCTCGTCAAATTGAGAATGTATTGACTTTTGATGTCAAAATATAAGCGGACATCTCGGAAGAGAGTCCGCTTTCTTACGGTTTTATGTTGACCATTACAATCATAGAGTCTCGCTGTCTTGAAGCAATTCCTGTTTGTTTTCCGTACTCCTTAAAGTTACACGATATTATAGTTTACGTCAATATGACAAACACCATGCACTATTAATGACGTCCTGCGTGAAATATAAGACAAACAGTTTATTTCTCGAGAGGGGGATTGAAATTTGGGAAACGTTTTTCAATGAAAGCGCTGACTCCTTCAGCATGCTCTGAGCTGTGGCTTGCGATCTCTTGCAGGTCGGCTTCATGCTCCAGGGCATCTTCCAGGTTGGGTAGCACAGACCGGTTGAAGGCGCGCTTTGCCAGTCCAAACGCTTCCACGGGTCCATTTGCCAGCATACCTGCCAGGGTCGCGCTTTCGGAAGCCAGTTCTTCTGCAGGTACCAGGCGGTTGATGAGACCCCATTCCAGTGCCTGGTTGGCTGGGATGGTGGCGTTGCTGAAAGCCAGTTCGGTGGCGCGCCCAAGTCCTGCCAATACCGGTAGGAAGAGGGAGATGCCCGAATCAGGTGCCAGGCCAATACCTGCAAATCCGACCGTAAAATGAGCATTGTCTGCTGCGATTCGCAGGTCGCAAGCCAGGGCAATTCCCAGTCCAGCGCCTGCCGCAGGGCCATTGATGACAGCGATGACAGGCTTTTCAATCTGGCGGATCTGTAGAATCAGTGGGTTGTATGATTCCTGAAGATGAAGTCGATAGGAAATTTTCTGATCTTGTGCCGCCAGCATCTCATGGATGTCATGGCCGGCGCTGAAAACACCCTGTGAACCTGTCAGCAGGATACAGCGTACATCGGGATTACAGGCGGCATCCTTTAAAGCCGTTAACAATTCAGTGATGGTTTCCATGTTCAGCGCATTGACTGGTGGACGCTGCACAGTAAGGCTGAGCACTCCCGCTTGTAGCTCTGACAAAATTGTGGGCATTAATTATCCAGCGTTAATTGAGGTTATCCGGGTTGTCATCCAGGTCATCATCGTCATTGGTGTCAAATTCGTATTCCACCTTCTCACTGTCCAGGTTGAGCCAGAGAAGAAGCATATGACCATCCGGGGATTCCATGGCGCGCACCGCTATGATAGGTGCCTGTTGTTCCATACCGATATCGTTTCGATAATGCAAATGCATGGGACCGCCACCATTCCAGGCTCGATAACAACGCTCGACCAGAGCCTGTCCGTTGAACGTGCGCAGTCGGGTCATAACGGTGACACTGTGATGTGGGCTTTCACCCAGACCAAGTGCCCACCCATCCTGCACGGGCTCGAATATGGGAGGTGGCCCTTCAATGATGGTGATCTTGTTGTTTTCTTCCATTTACATATCCTATAAATCTTCTCAATAAGGTGGGCGGAATGGGGTGAATGAACTGCTCTTTGAGCCGATTTTTTATTTGGTCTAGATGCAGAATAATACCATAAAAGCGCTGGTTTCGTAAAATTATGGGAAGTGGAAAGAAATACTTACACACTTATTCCCTGTACCATAAGTTGTTTTCTAAAGAACAATGGACCAGCCCATTAATTTGAAAATTCCACATATCCACGTATAATTCAGTTGTGAGACAACCCACGTTCACAAGGATGGACAGGCTGCACGGGCACAGGAGCGACTATGTTTAAATTGGTGGTCCTATTTGAACAACCTCTCAACGAAATGGAATTTCAGGAAAACTGGCAGATATTTATGGGTTTGGCTGAAAAAATGCCGCGCCTCAGGAAAGAGGTCGTCAGTAACGTGCAGCAGGTGATCCATCCGGCGGATGGCAGGCAATTTACCCGCATCCATGAATTTCTTTTTGATTCGCGTGACGCTCTCGAGACAGCTCTTCAATCAAGGGCTGGGCAGGAAGCTGGTCAATTCCTGCAGAATTTTACATCTGGAAGGATGATGCTGTTCACTGCAGACCACATGGAAGCAGGTGAAAAGGAATTCAAAAAATAAGGTCAGCCTTCCGTGGCTTGTTTCAGGTATTTCTCACGTAGATCATTCAAGGAAATATTTTCCCCGCTAACTCCCTCTAACAGGAACCAATGTTCCCAGCCATTGCAGGGGACTCCCAGCAATTCGCGCCCCAGGGTGTGGATCGAGCCGGTCTTTTCACCCAGTTGTAAGCGCCCATCCGCCAGGATGATGGCTACCTGCTGGGTTTTCTTAAAAAGGAGTTCCTGCCCGACTTGCACATAACCGTTTTGAAGCAGGGTTCCAAACGAGACTCGTGGACGTTGTCGTTTGGAAGGGCTGATGTACACATCTTCCGAGAACATCCCGGTCGAGGTGGCATCGATCCGTTGACGGGCAACCTGGATATATTCCGGGTCCTGTTCAATGCCGATCCACTTGCGGTGAAGTTTTTTTGCGACCACACCGGTGGTTCCGCTTCCAAAGAAGGGATCCAGGACGACATCGCCCGGTTTGGAACTGGATGAAAGCACCCTGTAAAGAAGTGCTTCCGGTTTTTGGGTGGAATGTGCTTTTTCACCATTCAAGCGGACACGTTCGGGACCTTTGCACAGCGGTAGTTCCCAATCACTGCGCATTTGCAGGTCATCATTTAATGATTTCATGGTTTGATAATTAAAGGTGTAATGTGCCCCCTTGATCTTTTGTGCCCAAAGCAGGGTTTCGTGGGCGTTGGTGAAACGCATCCCGTGGAAATTGGGCATGGGATTGGTCTTGACCCACACAATATCGTTCAATATCCAGTAGCCCAGGTCCATCAGCACGGCACCCACCCGGTAGATATTGTGGTACGAGCCGATCACCCACAACGTGCCAGTCTCCTTTAATACCCTGCGGCAGGCTGTCAGCCAGGAACGCGTAAAGCGGTCATATTCAACAAAACCCTCAAATTGATCCCACTCATCCTTAACCGCATCCACGCGGCTCAGATCCGGACGCCACAGGGTACGCTTCAATTGCAGGTTATAGGGCGGGTC
>JBDRQK010000125.1:0-3206 GCA_043826315.1 Chloroflexota bacterium | reverse complement strand
AGCCAACCTGCGCCAGGCTGACCCGACTCAGCGACGCGTGCTGGACGGTCTGAAAGTAGCTGATTACGACCATGTCATTGTGTTAAGCGAAGCCGGTTTTGATGTGCAAAGCGCAGATTCCCGCACCCTGGTGACTCTTCTTCACCTGCGTGACCTCTCCGAACGCGACGATACACCTTTTTCGATCGTCAGCGAGATGCTCGACCTGCGCAACCGTCAACTGGCTGAAGTCGCTCACGTCGACGATTTCATCATCAGCGAGCACCTGATCAGCCTGATCATGAGCCAACTGGCAGAGAACCCGAACCTGTACGCCATTTTCACAGATATCTTTGACCCTGAAGGCTCTGAGATCTACCTCAAACCGGTGGGGGATTATATCCGCTGCGGCGTGCCGGTCAATTTCTATACCCTGGTGGCAGCTGCCAGCCAGCGTGGCGAAACAGCCATCGGTTACCGCCTGGAAAACCAGTGCGATGACCCGTCTACATCCTATGGTGTCCACACCAACCCAAAGAAATCTGAACTGGTTACTTTCAGTCCGCAAGACAAGCTCATTGTGTTGGCTGAAGGTTGAGATAAATTAAACAGGATTTATCATCATAAAAGGGGTAAGCGGGGTGTCAGGGAGTCCCAGGCCGAATCCGTAATTGTTACCTCGCGGGTTGCCACCCGGAAGCGGATGTGAAAGTGGCGCTATTGTTTTAACCACCCGCCTGCCAGCGGTTATAAAAGATGTTCAGCAGCGGCAGGAATTCCTCCGTTGCCTTTCTGCTGCCGGCTTGGTTGGGATGATCGTCTCCCCCGCCGGAAGAGTAATTTAAAGTGTCATGACCCGGTACGACTGTATGCTCCACCCTGCCGCTGGTATTGTTGAACATGTGGTGGGCATCGCGGTGGGTCAGGACATTATAGAAGTCGAATACAGCCACATTGCTGAGAGGATAGTAATTCTCTTCCAACCAGTTGTTCACCAGCCAGTTATTGAAGGCGCGTGCGTTAGCCCCATAGATTGAATCCGTAACCGGCGGGGCGGTGATGACCACGAACAGTTTATCAGGGTGGGTTTGGAAGGTGTCCAAGATCTGGTTGTAGACCCACCTGGCATGACCGACTGTCAACCAGCCTTCGGGGTCAGGCGGATCATCCGGATTGCCTTCCAGGTTGGAATTTGGAAAGCAGGCTTTGAACATCACGATCTCGTTCTCCCCGCCCGGGTCTGCGGACAGACGACTGTATTCCGAGTTCTGCCCGAATTCCTTGAACAGGTCGTTCATGTAGGTGTCAGAGTTCGCCGAGTTGAACCATTCGATCCAATCAGGGATGTCGGTACGGTCGCCGATCGAATTGGATCCCCAGCCGTAGTTCGTGTCACTGACATAGTAATTATTGTTCATCAAGGCGGTCCCTAATTCTCCATAGTCATCCCGCAGCCAGTTCTCGCCGGTCGAGTGGTGGATGAAGATCAGTTTGACCGTGCTGGTGGGGGAAGACGGGTCCAGGTCCGCTGCGAACTCGCTGGGTACGGAGACGAGCGGGGGTTGACTGTAGCATCCAAGAAATACAATCATTAATATGAACAATAATGGACAAAAGCGACACCAGTTGGATCTCATCCTACTTCCTTTATACAAAAAGTTGCATGCTCCATGGAAATTGGTCTTTGGGAGGTTTACTTCACCCATCTTTGGTATGAACCTGTCTAATAAGAGAATTTATGATCAATTAATAATACAACAATTTTTGATACATTAAACACTTATCATCACATAATTATAGAGAAGATATCAGAGCTTCAAGAAAAGACGGTTATATTTTTCGTTAAAGTATGGACAAAGAAATCAGCAAGTAAAGAAGCTAACACTCTCAATATGAAAGGTGTGCGGGAAAAGGTCGAAAGGCGTCACTTTCTGCAGTGCGTAGCCCCCTTCCAGAAGCCTGCGGGCATCGCGCGCCAGGGTGGCAGGATCACAGGAGACATATGCCAGTGTTTTTGGCTGCATACCCAGAATGGCTTCCAGGGCTGTACGCTCCAACCCGGCGCGTGGTGGATCCACCAGGATGAAATCCGGTTTGATCTGCAAAGCGGGGAGTACCTGTTCAGCACTGGCTTCATATAATTCCACGTTGTCAAATTCATCCAGGTTGAGGCTGAAATCTTCGCAAGCTGCAGAAGAAGCTTCGATCCCTATCAAGCGACGAACGTGAGGCGCCAGGAAGGCACTGAACAAGCCAACACCACAGTAAACATCCAGCAGGGTATCCAGGTTGTCGGGTAGGTTGGTAAGGAGATGATCGACCAATACCCCTGCCATGCGGGTATTGACTTGAAAAAACGAGCCGGCAGAGACATGGAAACTGCGGTTTTGGGAAGCCCGGTCTGAGTGGATCTCCATGTGGAGATGGTCTTCCCCGACCAGCACCAGGGACTCGCCATCATACTGGTGCACCACGGATATTCCAGCCTGGACGTCCAACCCGGGAATCTCAGGCTGGTGGCTTTCGAGCACCAACATGATCTCCTCATCTGAACCCAAACGCAGACCCAAGCGCTCGATCCCTGATCCGGTTTCAAACTCCAATTGCGGCCATACATCATTCAGAAGTTCTTCCGGGAGATGGCACTCACGGATAGAAACAATGCGATTGGAGTTGGGCGCTTGAAAGCCCAGGCTTCCATCGGGATGTACATGAAATTGCATGTGATTTCGATAATTCCACAGGTTGGGGCAGGTTTGGATGGGCTGGATGGGTGGGGTAGAGATCTGTCCTATGCGAGTCAGTTGATCGCTTAGAATACCGGTTTTGATCTCAAGCTGGGAGGCGTATGGCAAATGCTGGTAATGGCAGCCTCCACAGATCCCAAAATGTGGGCAACGCGCCATTATGCGCTTTGAGGCGGGTTGGATGATCTCAAGCAGTTCAGCTCGGGCATAACCCCGCTTTTCTTCCATAAGGCGAATGCGGACTTGTTCGCCCGGCAGCGCAAACGGCACAAAAACTGCCCGGGCATCGGGCAGCCGTCCCATGGCATCACCGCCATAGGTCAATTTATCCAACGTGACCAGGATGGATTCGACCACCAGGTTGTATTTACTCCTTGCTGTGTAATTGCCAGAGATGATGAAGGCTGGTTTCAAGCCTGGAAGCCAGCAAATCGGGTTTTGCGGTGGTCACATCATCCCCATTTTCAAAAACCGAGTACG
>JBDRQK010000124.1:0-9542 GCA_043826315.1 Chloroflexota bacterium | reverse complement strand
TAAATTGCAGTCTTTCGTGAAGCAAGTGCGTGTCCACCTGGCTGGTCTGCAAACAGACTGGCGTACACTTCAATTGGCAAAACAGGTTGCCCGGAATACCCAGACAGATGAAACCAAAAACCCGGTTATTATCTTCAATGCCTCCACGCGCCTGAATACACTCAGTCAGAACGCTGCTTTTTCCATGCTGGCAGGCTGGGCTGTTCAACTGGCAGGCTGGCCGGTCATCAATTTTATATGCCAGGCTGGCATGAGTCGCTGTGTGCTGGGTACCGATCAGGATGATTTTGCAGTGAATCCCCCCTGCAAGGCATGTATGCATCAATCACGCCTTAACGAGTATGCCACGCAGGTGCATCCCTTTGTTTATAAGGAAGATGGTGACCTGCGAAACCGTTTGAAAGACCTTTCTTTAAAAGCCCTGATCGATTTTGAATTCCCATTTGCAGAAAATACCCTGCCCCTGGGAGCGCTGGTACTTCCCTCCATACGCTGGCGTTTACGCCGCAGCAACCTAGAGGACGACGAATCCACACGATTTCTATATCGTGAATATATTCTTTCAGCCTGGAATGTAGCGCGTGAATTTGACGCCCTGCTAAAGAATATTTATCCGCGGGCAGTACTGGTCTTCAATGGTCAATTTTTCCCGGAGGCAGTGGTACGACAGATTTGCTTTCTACGCGGTATCTTCTCGGTTACGCATGAAGTTGCCATGCAACCCTTGAGTGGCTTTTTTACCCCCGGCGAGGCTACTGCTTACCCTGTCGATATTCCCAAAGATTTCAGTTTGACCGCCGCCCAAAATTCCCGCCTGGATGCCTACCTTGAGAAACGTCTTCAAGGTAATTTCAGCATGGCTGGTATCCGTTTCTGGCCGCAGATGAAAGCGCTTGACACTTCTTTTTTGGAAAAAGCTGCACAATTCAAGCAGATTGTACCTGTCTTTACAAATGTGATCTTTGATACCAGTCAGCCACACTCCAATGTGATCTTTCAAGATATGTTTGCCTGGTTGGATCAGGTGTTGGAATTGATACGATGCCATCCGGAAACGTTGTTCGTATTGCGCGCCCACCCGGACGAAAAACGGGCAGGCAAGCTCAGCCAGGAAAGTGTTTCGAGTTGGGTGGCTGAACATGGTGCAAACGAACTGGCAAATGTGGTATTTGTGGATTCACTTGAATATATCAGTTCTTATGAGTTGATCGAGCTCTCAAAATTCATTATGATCTACAACTCAACCATTGGTTTGGAAGCTGCCATCATGGGAAAAATAGTTTTAAGCGCAGGTAGGTCACGTTTCACATCCTACCCGATCGTATATTTCCCCGGTTCTCCTGAAGCATACCGGCAGCAGGCTGAGGACCTTCTGGATGCAGATACCCTGCAAGCGCCGGTACATTTCCGTGAAAACGCCCGTCGTTTTCTCTTTTATCTCCTGTTTCGGACTTCCTTTCCATTCAACGAATTTCTTGAACCATCCCTGGTTCCCGGTGTCGTCCAGTTGAAGAAATTTACCTGGCAGGCTATCACCAACTCCCCGGTCCTGAAGACCGTGGTAAAGGGACTCACGGAGCGTATTCCTTTTCTGTATGTTCAAGATTGATCCCGGAAGAAACGTATATGCAATGTTCAATCGTGATCCGAGCCTATAACGAAGCAAAGCACCTCCCCCGCCTCCTGGAAGGCATCCTTCAGCAATCTCTGCAGGAGGTACAGATCATCCTGGTGGATTCGGGTTCGAGCGATGCCACAGTTGAGATCGCCCAGAAATTTGGTGCCGAGGTGGTATCGATCACCCCTCAGGAGTTCACCTTTGGACGTGCCCTGAACCGTGGCGTCGCGGCTGCAAGGGCGGATTATGTTGTGATTGTCAGCGCCCACTGTTTCCCGGTTTATCCGGATTGGCTTGAGCAACTGCTCAAACCTTTCGAAGATCAGAATGTGGCGCTCAGTTATGGCAAACAGCGCGGGGGTGAGACCAACCAGTATTCCGAGCATCAATTCTTCCGCAAATATTTCCCGGATATCTCGCAACCCCGCCAGGGACAACCCTATTCGCACAATGCCAATGCAGCTATACGACGCTCGCTCTGGCAGCAGCAACCCTATAACGAAAATCTAACCGGTTTGGAAGACCTGTCCTGGAGCAGCTGGGTTATGAGCCAGGGCTATTCCATTGCATATATGGCTGATGCCGAAGTCATCCATGTGCATGATGAAAAACCGGTACAGGTTTACCGGCGCTACCGGCGCGAAGCTGTCGCCATGAAACAGATCCTGCCCGAAAGCCGCTTCACCCTGTGGAACTTTTTACGCTTGTGGCTCAGCTCGACTCTTACGGACCTGCTGCAAGCGCGGCGAGAAGGCGTTCTGGTTGGTGAGGCAGGTAGCATTTTTTGGTTCCGTCTGATGCAATATTGGGGAACTTACCGGGGTTATGCCTACTCTGGAAAAGTGGATGCAAGCCTGCACCAGACATTTTCTTATCCACCTGGCATCCTGGCGGATAAGATCCCGACTGCGCGCCCTGTCAGGCCGATTGATTATAATGATAAGGATGGTAACATTTAATGTCTATAGAGAAGGAGAGGCTGTCTAATGAACTTGTATTTCATACAGGTCATGGGAAAAATCTCCAGATTAATCTGGAGATCCTCACCTGCACTCGCATGCATGTGCAAGTGTCGTTTCCCTCAGCGTGACAACCTTTTTAAAATTAGCCTCCTGATCCGAAAATTATGATTAAATATAATGGAATGTTAGAAAGATGACACCTATGAAAATTGCGGCACTGGTTCCTATGCGCCACCATTCACAACGCGTACCCGGTAAGAATTATCGACCGCTGGCTGGCAAACCCCTCTTCCATTACATCATTACCACCCTGCTACAGGTTCCACGGATCGACCAGGTGGTGGTGGATACAGATTCACAAGAAGTCATGGCCGGCTTAAGACAGCATTTTCCGGAAGTGCTGATCCTTGAGCGCCCCGAGTCCTTACGGGCGGATACGATTGCGATGAATGAGATTTTAATGTACGATACCTCCTGCGTGGAAGCTGATCTCTATCTGCAGACTCACAGCACCAATCCCTTACTCAGAGCTGACACACTCGAGCGTGCACTTTCCACCTTCTTGGAAGCCATCCCGACTTACGACTCGCTTTTTTCGGTGACACCCATGCAAACCCGCCTGTGGGATGCAAATGGCAAGGCTATTAACCACAACCCGGATATCTTGCTGCAAACCCAGGATCTGCCACCGGTATTTGAAGAGAATTCCTGTATTTATATGTTCACTCGCCAGAATTTGATCGAGCGAAGCAACCGGTTGGGAGCGCGCCCACTCATGTTTGCGATGGATGCCTCCGAAGCCTGGGACATTGATGAAGAGCTCGATTTTTCCATCGTGGAGTTCCTGATGAACCACAGTAAACTTGCTGGATGATGATTGATTAAGACTACTATTATGGAAGTTTGTCGGGTGTGGCGGTTTTTTTTCACAACCAAAATCATCGGACCCCGGAAACCTAATAATTAAACGGTCGGACGTAAAAATTTATTGAAAAATACTTATTCCTTCAGGACGATATGAAACAAATTCTAACAAAATTTATCCACCTGCCCTGGTACCCCTTCCTCTTCAGCGCTTACCCTGTTCTGGCGCTGTTTGGCAACAATGTTGATGAAGCCCGCCCGGAAGCCTTGATCCGATCGCTTTTCATTTTCCTGGCAGGTGCGCTTTTGTTTCTTCTTTTTTTTCGTGTACTCCTGCACAACTGGCATCGAGCCGCGTTTATCACCCTGATCTGGTTGATATTATTTTCCACCTATGGGCACCTGATCTCTTTCCTGAAAGACAAGGAGATCGCTTATTCAACCAACCTTATTCTGGGAGCCTGGCTGACCCTGGCGCTCCTGTCCTTATGGCTGGCATACCGCCAGAAAATAAAATTTTCTGCTTCCACAGCCTCCCTGAACCTTATCACGCTCTTTCTGCTGGTCTATCCACTCTATCAGATCGGCTCGGTCGTGGTACAAAAAATTACTCTTTCCAGGAATTCTGCATCCGCCTCCGCGCTGCAGGAAGGGAACCCGGTTAACCCCGACGATCTGCCGGATATCTATTACATTATCCTCGATTCCTATGCGCGTGCAGATCTCTTGCAACAAGCCTACGGATACGATAACAACCCCTTCATTTCCAGCCTGGAGGAAATGGGATTTTATGTCGCAGAATGCAGCCAGAGTAATTATATGCGCACGGATATTTCACTCGCTTCCACGCTCAATATGGATTATATCCAGAACCTGAGTGATAATTTCAAACCGGATACTTACAACCGTACCTTGTTATTTGAACTGTTAAAACACAGCACTGTTCGCAAAGCGTTGGAATCAGCTGGATATCAGACAATCGCCTATGAAACCGGCTTCTATTGGACGGAGTGGGATGATGCGGATATCTATTTGGTTCCTTCCCCTTTGTGGTCTGACCTGACCTCTTTCGAAGAGCTACTGCTCAACACCACCCTGCTCAGGCTCCTGGAGGACTCTGGCAAGATCAATGTCGATCAGATCTCCAACAATCATTATCGCGAACGCACCAGTTTTGTGCTGGACAGTCTCCCGGAACTGGTAAAATATCCTGGACCGACGTTTGCTTTCATACACATTATATCTCCGCACCCACCCTTCGTTTTTGGCCCGGATGGTCAACTCACCGATCCTGGATCTTTTCTCAATGCAGACAATAAATATCCGGCTAAAAGTTATGCCACCGGATATACCAACCAGGTGACTTACCTGAATAACCGCATGGAACAGATCCTGAACACGCTCATCAACGAATCCGCTACCCCGCCGGTTATCATCGTGCAGGGCGATCACGGTCCCTGGATGCAGCCGGATCAAAAGCGCTTCTGGATCTTGAACGCTTATTACCTGCCTGGTCACAATTCCGATCTGTACAGCAGCATCTCGCCGGTCAACTCCTTCCGGATCGTTCTGAATGAAACCCTGGGAACAACTTATGGTTTGCTTGACGACAAAAGTTATTTCTCACCCATTCCATATATTTATGATTTCAAATCCTATTCCAATCCCTGCCAGTGAAAGAAACCTGAAACCATGACCACCATCCTTGTTTCTGCACCTTATATGCATCCTGAGATCAACCGCTTTCGGGTGGTTTTAGAGCGCTACGGGCTGGATTTGATCGTCCCGGTTGTGAATGAGCGTATGGAAGAGCACGAACTGCTGGCTTATGCCGGTAAATTCGATGGTGCAATTTGCGGGGACGACCGTTACACAGCCCGTGTCCTGGAAGCCTGCACGCCGCGTCTTAAGGTCATATCCAAATGGGGCACCGGGGTGGACTCAATTGATGGTGCCGCCTGTGACCGGCTAGGTATCGCACTCAAACGCACACTGGATGCCTTCACCCTTCCTGTAGCCGATTCCATTCTCGGTTACATACTGGCTTTTGCACGCCGCCAGCCCTGGATGACGGCTGAAATGAGATCCGGTCGCTGGAAGAAGCTGCCAGGTCGTTCATTGAGCGAATGCAGCCTGGGTGTGATCGGACTCGGGAATATCGGTAAGGCTGTCATCCAACGGGCGCATGCTTTTGGGATGCAAATCTTGGGGAACGATATCATCGAGATTGACCCTGTATTTCTGGCTGATAACGACGTGCACATGACATCGCTGGAGAAGCTGATGGGTGGCTCAGATTTCATCAGCGTCAATTGTGATCTGAACCCGACCAGTCTGCACTTGATCAATTCTGCCAGTCTGGATCATACCCGCCCGGGAGCGGTGCTGATCAATACGGCGCGCGGTCCGATTGTGGACGAACCCGCCCTGGTGAAAGCTCTGCAATCCGGCAAACTGGGCGGGGCAGCCCTGGATGTCTTTGAAACTGAACCCTTGCCTTCTGATAGTCCATTGCTGCAGATGGACAACGTCTTGCTGGCGCCGCATAACTCGAATTCCAGCCCGATGGCCTGGGAGCGTGTTCACCTGAACACCATACGCAACCTGTTGGATGGATTGGGTATGGATTCGACTGGATTGAAGATATAAGTTCAAAACGCATCGCCCCCAAGGTTACTGCAAATCAGCATTGATGATAAGTGCAGGTTGCTTGGAGTGGTTCTTGCAAAACTAAAATCAGCAGAAAGCAAAGTAAAATCCAACAATTAATTTTCTCGTCGGGTTTCGGATAAACGGATAGTTTATGGAAAGAGTAATATGACAACTTCAAACTCCAAGAAAACAATTTTGATCACCGGTGCAGCGGGTGGCATTGGCCGGGCCACCGTGGACCTATTCGCCTCCAGTGGCTGGCGTGTCATCGGTGTGGACCGCTCGACTTTCGGTCCCGGTTTTCCGCGGGATGGCTTTTTCATTCAGTCGGATATCTCCGAACCAGTATCTTTGGAAGCCATCTTTCAGCAGGTACAAGCCTTTTCAGGTGAGCTCAACGGGTTGATCAACAATGCCGCCCTGCAAATAGCCAAGCCGTTGCTGGAAACCAGCGTGGAAGAATGGGATGCTGTCATGGCTTCCAACCTGCGCTCGGTTTTTCTGAGCGCCAAACTGGCTTATCCGCTATTTAAGGCAGCCGGGAGGGGCGCCATCGTTAATGTCTCATCTGTACATGCCGTGCAAACCTCCGCCAACATAGCCGCTTATGCTGCCAGCAAGGGAGGTCTGCTGGCATTGACACGTGCCATGGCGATCGAATTTGCAGCTGATCACATCCGCGTAAACGCCATTTTACCCGGTGCAGTGGATACTCCCATGCTGCGCGCCGGTCTGGGACGTGAGCAGGTTACGGGCGACGACATTCATACCCGCCTGGAGAACCTGGCAGGCAAGACCGTCAATGGGCGGATCGGCACACCACAGGAGATCGCACATGCCATCTACTTCCTGGCCGATGAAACCCAATCCTCTTTCATGACCGGCCAGGCTCTGATCGTGGATGGCGGAGCCACTGCCCGGTTGAGCACCGAATGAAAGCTTCTTTCAAGCGTTTCCTGCCGGCATCATTGTGGAGCCTGCTTGGGCGAAGCTATGATGCCATCCTGCGCCTGCCGGAACTGCCGCAAGCCGAGCTGCATCCCTGGCGGCGTTACAGTAAACACAACCTGGCACAATTGCACAATTCACAAATCGGCAAGCGCTGCTTTATCATCGGTAACGGTCCCAGCCTGAGGCATCTAGACCTCTTCAAGTTGAAAAACGAAATAACTTTTGGCATGAATCGCATCTACCTGCTCTTCCCCGAGATGGGATTCAGCACCACCTACTTTGTATCGATCAATGATCTGGTCATCCAGCAGTGTGCGGGAGACATTCGTGCCCTGACCATGCCCAGGTTTTTGGCGTGGCGCTCACATCCCCATATTCAACCCACCCTGGATATGAGCTTTCTTTACACCACCTACACCGGTCCCAAATTCAGCCGGAACGTGGGCGGACGGGTCTGGGAGGGTGCCACGGTCACCTATGTTGCCCTGCAGCTGGCTTTTCATATGGGTTTTGAAGAAGTCATATTGATCGGGGTCGACCATAATTTTATCTCCGCAGGTGACCCCAACCAGACTGTTACCTCCAGCGGTGACGACCCCAATCACTTTTCCCCGGCTTATTTTGGCAAGGGTTTCAAATGGCAGCTGCCAGACCTTGAAACCTCCGAGATCGCCTATCGCATGGCAAAGGCTGCTTTTGAGGGTGCCGGGCGGCGTATACTGGACGCTACGCTCGGTGGCAAGCTGACGGTCTTCCCCAAAGTGGACTACGATTCATTATTCTGAACGAACCCAATGGACTTATCACACGAACCCCCGCTGGTTTCCATCATCACGCCCTCCTTTAACCAGGTGCGTTACATCGAGCAGACCATCCAGTCCGTGTTCGGACAGAATTATGCGCACTTGGAGTACCTGCTGGTGGATGGTGCTTCCACGGATGGCAGCCTGGAGATCATCCAGAAATATACAGATAAAATTTCGTGGTGGGTATCCGAACCGGATACAGGCCAGTCAGCAGCCATCAACAAGGGGTTGCGCCGGGCACAGGGCGAGTATGTGGCCTGGCTCAACTCGGACGATATCTATCTGCCCGGAGCCATTGAAAGGGCTGTCTCGGTCTTTGAAGAGGATCCCGGGATCGGCCTGGTTTTCGGGGATGTGCTGGCCATCGATCAGAACGGGCAGACCACCAACCGGCTGCGCTATGGTGATTGGTCCCTGCCCGACCTGATGGCTTTCCGGGTCATCGGACAGCCATCAGTATTCATGCGACGCAGCGTGCTGGGGCAGGCAGGGTTTCTCGACCTGTCCTACCACTACCTGCTTGATCACCAGCTCTGGCTGCGCATGGCGCAACTGGCGCAGATCCGCCATATCCCCGCCATGCTCTCGGCGGCGCGTTTCCACCCTGATTCCAAGAATGTGGCCCAGGCGGCCAGGTTTGGTGAGGAAGCCTTTCGCATCCTGGAATGGATGGAGACGCAGCCTGCCCTGGAGCCCGTGTTGTCTGAGAACAGGTCGCGCATTAAAGCAGGTGCCCGGCGTTTGAGCGCTTTCTACCTGCTGGACGGCGGCCAGGCTGGCACCTCCCTGCGCGAATACGCCCGGGCTTTCCGCCTGCATCCGCCCACCGTGCTGCGGGACTGGAAACATGTGCTGTACGCTCTTCTCAGCCTGCTGGGGTTGAACCGATTGGGGGATGTGTACATGAGACTCAGGAAGGGGTTGACGAAAAGAACTTGATGATGAAAAGCTGGTGAGGAAACGTGGAAATGCAGCTCTAATTGGGGGGACAATTGGTGGGATGGTGGGTTCTGGTGTGCCAGAGTGGCATCTGTAAAACAAACTGATATAATTAAAAAGAATACTTGGGAATATCAATTAATGGATTTCGGATTAGGAATCCCGGGCTATTTTGCGGAGCAACCCGCAAGACACCCCCCATTATTACTTATTAGCATTGAAGTTGCCGATATTCCTGAGGCATTATGGAGAATCGTATGAAAAAAGGAACAGAAGATGTCAGCGGGTTGACAGCCCTGGGCGGCAAGACTCAGCCCACCAAAACCTTGGAAGCCTTCCCCAATCGTGCACCCGACCGGTATTATCTCGTATCTTTGCATACCAGCGAATTTTCCTGTTTGTGCCCTAAGACCGGTCAACCGGATTTCGCCACCATCCATGTCGATTACGTGCCGGACAAGAAAGTGATCGAGTCCAAATCATTTAAACTTTACCTGTGGTCCTATCGAAATGAAGGCGCATTCCACGAACACGTAGTCAACCAGATCCTGGACGACTTACAGAATCTCCTGGAGTCGCATTGGATCCGGGTAAAAGGGGTTTTTAATATTCGAGGTGGTATTGACATCCAGGTTGAGGCTGAACACACCCGCACCCCAGAAGCCCGCCGACAATGGATGCAGCACAACCTGACCGGCATATCTGAGGAAGAATGAATGACCTCCATTAAATAGATCGGAAGAGCACACG
>JBDRQK010000123.1:0-2920 GCA_043826315.1 Chloroflexota bacterium | reverse complement strand
TTCTACAAATATGAAGCTGCAGAGTTACAGGATTTCCGGTCCGAAAATTTGTAATAGAACAACAACAGGAAGGTGCGATGGATACATTCGACGACTTTGGTTTTGAAACCCTGGCTGTGCATGCGGGAGAGACAGCCGACCCGGAAACGGGAGCGATGCGTCTGCCGATCGAGATGGCGACCACCTTCAAATTGCCTAAGTTTGGCGGCAAGATGTTGGAAGCACTGCTGCTGGAGCGTTCTCAAGCTCCGCATGTTTACACACGCTGGAGCAACCCCACCTTGCGGGCACTGGAAGAGCGCCTGACAGCCCTGGAAGCACCGAAAGGAATGCAAGATGGTTCTAAGGCTGGCGCGGTAGTGACAGCCAGCGGGATGGCGGCTGTCTCGGCGCTGATCTTCTCTTTCTTGAGCAAAGGCGACCACATGATCGCGAACGAGGTATGTTATGCCGGGTCTGTGGAGTTATTCGGGCTGCACCTGCCGCGCTTTGGGATCGATGTCAGCCTGGTGGATACCAGCGACCCCCAGCAGGTGCGTGATGCCCTGCGACCCAACACCAGGATGATCTATACGGAGACACCCTCCAACCCGATCCTGCGCATCAGCGACATCTCTGAACTGGCACAGATCGCCTACCAGGCGGGTGTCAAGCTGGCAGTCGATTCGACCTTTGCCAGTCCGGTGCTGCAACAGCCATTTGCCCTGGGGGCAGATTTCGTGATCCACAGCCTGACCAAGTATATTAACGGACACGGGGATGCCCTGGGTGGTGCGGTGCTGGGAAGAGAAGATGACATGCTAAAGATCCGGCGGGATATGCTGGTGCACCTGGGAGGTGCATTAAGCCCCTTCAATGCCTGGCTGATCCTGCGCGGGCTGATCAGCCTGCCCGTGCGGATGAGGCAGCACTGTGAAAGCGCACAAAAGGTGGCAGAATTCCTGGAGGGCCACCCCAGGGTGAGCCGGGTGTTCCACCCGGGATTGAAGAGTCATCCGCAGCATGAACTGGCTGCCCGGCAAATGAGCGCTTTTGGGGGTATGCTGGCCTTTCAGCTGAAAGGCGGATTAGGAGCAGCCATCACGGTATCCGAAAAGATCAAATTGTTTTCGTATGCCACCTCGCTGGGGCATGCCCACAGCCTGCTGTTCTACTATCCCAGCGACCTGTATGTTGACGCAGCCAGCTATTTGAGCCCGGCTCAAAAAAACTCGATCCGAGCCTGGACAGGGGAAGGGATCATGCGCGCCAGCATCGGACTGGAAAGCGCGGACGACCTGGTGGCAGATCTTGACCAGGCTTTGAGAGCGCGAACGCTGCGCGGCATGGCGGGTCCGTTGGCTTACAAGGTTTTAAAAGGGAAGCAAGGCAGATATGAGACACAGAACTAAAGCCGGATGGTTTTCCCTCCTTTTCATTTCGTAGACCAGACTTATGCAGATCACGGCTGTGATTGTATGCAGCAATGAAACACGTTATACTTTTCTGAAAAGAATAATCACAGGTATTAATGGACATGCCCTGGGAGAAAGAAAATCAGCACAGGATGGAGTCTCCCAAAAAAACCATATGATCTAAGTCAATCATAACGTACATCGAAGGAGGAAAAATGGATATGCTCTACTATTTTATTCTTGCGATCGTCGTTGGCTGGATCACGACCGATGTGATGAGAAACCGGGCAAGCTTAATCTTTAACCTGCTGTTATCCCTGGTAGGTGGATTCCTGGCGGGATTCTTCCTGACACCCTATTTGAATATCAAAACGATCGAAGCCCCCTTTAATCTAAAAACCCTGGCAGTAACCCTGCTGGGATCCATCGTACTGGTGGTGATCTTCAACCTATCACGACCCAATCGCCGCAATTGGTAAAACCAGTTTCAATTAATGTTGCACAAATCGTACGACATTAATCCATCCCTGCAAAGCTAATAATTCAGAAAATATGGGAAGATGGGACGTGATTCAGTCCATGTCAAGCCAAGGGGGATGAAGACCAGCCTTTTTTACGGCGCAGACGTTGTTCGCTTTCAGCCACCAGGATGTGGATGCTTTCCATCAAACGCTGACCAACGGATCTTACTTGCTCACGATCTTCGCAACTGCCTTCAAATTGGATGGGTATGCCGACTGTGACCACGTAGGGACCACGCAGGTACCACCAGGCGGTGGTCTGTTTGCCGCTGATGCCGGAGGTGATGCGGGTACTGCGATGGCGCAGCAGGGAGATACCGACCGGGATGACCGGAACACCTGACTCCAGCGCCAGGCGGGCGACACCGGAACGAGGCGCATGGGAGCCACCTTCATGAGGGCTGACCGATCCCTCGGGGAAGATGGCTACCGCATGACCGGCTGCCATCATCTGGCTGGCCCTATCCAGGGTGACCTGACCCTGCCCGGGTGATACCGATATCTGGCGCAGATAACGCATAAAAGCACCCAGAACCGGTACCGAAAAAGCACTCTCCGTTATGCATACGCTGACCGGCTGGCGGGAAACCAGGTGAATTAAGAATGGGTCCGTGGCACTGGGATGGTTGGCGGCAAAGATCTTCGGCCCAACCGGAAGATCCTGCTGCCATTGGATGTCGATATGAAGCATCAGGCGTGCGTAAAGACGGATAATTCCTGTGCTGAACTTGTAAACCAATTGATTAATCAATCGATCACCTTTTTTTCGGGGATATAAAGATCCTGCGTACATGAGCTGTTATTATACAGTAGTAACCCTCATTAACAGCTATCGTTATGGCAGGAAAGGGGAAAGTTCGAGATTGGCAAGCTCGTAGGGTACTCGCTCGCAATGACATCCAAAAGGAAAAAAAGGTCGAGATTACCACGCTCGAAGAGCACTCGCTCGCAATGACATCCCAACGGAAAAATGTTAACCATTTACAAAAACCTGGTTATTGTATA
>JBDRQK010000122.1:0-11129 GCA_043826315.1 Chloroflexota bacterium | reverse complement strand
CGTCAATCCACCAGATGATGTGCAAAAACCAAGTGTAAATTGAGGATCCAGGCGAGCTGTATCTGATGGAGATAAGTCTTCTGCTATGATAATGGAAGGCACTTTCAGATTATTTAGCGAACTATCCGACACACCGAGTAGAATCCGCAGAATTCGATCTCCAACATCTTGTACATCCAACGAGCGTTCAGCGAAAAGTGGATCTGACATGCTGGTTAATATCCCTGCCAGTTCTTCGATCGCCTGTTGGACAGCCAATTCGATGATCTTTCCGGATTTTACCCCTTCACGCACCATTTGAGCTAAATGCGGGTCATCCAACATGCTTAAATGAGCAGAGATGATATCGGATTGTTCTTGCCCTGCCCGTTGATTGAGCAGGTTCCGTAGTTCAATTAATTCCATCCGTGCCTGTTTAATGGCTACTTCAAAGCGGTTTAATTCTTGTTCAAGTGATTCCTGATCTCTTGGGGGTATGGATAGATCTGAAGGTTTGAAGATATAAGCTGGACCGATGGCGAGCCCATGACTGGCAACAATACCCTTTAGGCTGATCTCTTTTCCGTCTTGCCTGGTCATTTTTCTCCAAAATCACTGTTAACAAGCTCAAATAGGCTTTGAATTGCTTTTTCGGCATCCGAGCCTTCTGCTTTAAGTAATAATTCGTGATTATGCTGGACGCCGAGTGTAAGGACCAAGATGATACTCTTCGCATCCACTGGTTCTCCATTGGTGGAGATATTCTGAGCATAAATATTTGCTGAGAATTTGTTGGCAGTCTCAACGAATAAAGATGCCGGACGGGCATGCAAACCAACCTTGTGTGTGACTACGATGCGCTTTTCGATCATCATTAACCTCTTTTTTTTACTTATTTATTATTTTTACCTTCAATCTAAACCACAACTTCCCTAAATGGCAAAATAATTATTCATTACGTTCTTGAAATGAGAAATTATGGATCAGATCACATACATCCAACTTTGCATCAGCGCAGCGAATTTTACCTATAACATCCTGATCTCGAAGGATCTCAACTAATTCGAGCAGAGCTCTAAGGTGTGTGTGATCATCAATAGCTCCCAACACGATGGCTATATCAACAGGATCATGTTTGGGATGGCCAAAATAAACCGAGGTTTTTAGGGTTATCAGGCTCATACAAAGATGGTGTACTCCTTGCTCTGGGCGAGCGTGAAGCAAAGCTACACCTGGAACGATCACCACGTAAGGACCATTTTGCTGGATGACCTCCTGCATGGCATAAATATACTTGATATCGATCCTATCCAAATCGAGCAAGATTTCTCCTGCCCGAATGACAACTTCCTGCCAGGTGGAGGCGATTATTTTTAGACGAATCATCTCAGGGGTTAACAAAGATGCCAGGGAAGGTCTTTCCGCATTTGTCTTGTTACCAGTTACTCTATTGAAAAAAACACTTGAGCGAAATACTCTCCTGATATTTGCGATATCTTCTATATCCAGCATCGGATTTACAACAATTATTGGAACACCTGGAATTTCAAGAGGTATTGTCGAAATCATCCCATCGATTTCACTGTCAAGCTTAAGTTGTTTTTTCACTTCGTTAAGCGACATGACCTCGAGAACTTCAATCTCAGGCAGATCAACCTGAAGTCTAGAAACCAGCATCCAGGCGGTTGCAAGTCCTTCACCACAAACAACCAACACTTTAAAATGTTTGCTATTTTGCGGACGTAAGCGCTCCATGGCTGCAATAAGGTGCATGGCAATATATCCAATTTCATTTTCTGAAACCTCCCTGCCGAAACGTTCCCCCATTTGAATACATCCTTTTTGAGCAACTTTAAAAATATACGGAAACCTGCCTTTTACATCCTCTAACCTGGGGTTGCCTAAGATCAGATTATAACGAAGTCGGAATATAGCCGGTTTAATATCATAAGTCAGATTGCGAATTAACTGTTGGTCCACTTTAAGATATGGATGCAAATAGGTGGCTGCAATTTCAAGCAGGTAGCCAACCACTTCTTGTACTTCTTCATCGTTATCTATTGGCTCTGAGTGAACAGTGCTATTTGAAAATGGCTTCCTGGTACGAGCTCCCAATAATTGCATGGTAATATAAGCTGCCTCAGTATCAGGAAATTTTATCTTTAAGGTCTGTTCGATTATTACTCCCAACTCTTCAGCTACCGAATATTCCTTAAGTTGTTTGAGTTCTCCCAATTGCTCAGGAGATAAAGAAATTGTCACTCCCAACCTCAATTGCTGGATCAGGATTACCAGGCGAATCACAAGTAACGAATAAGATCGATCGGTAAATTGAAGGTGAAGACGGGCTTCTGCTTTTTGAACCATTCCATCCACCAGGGATAAGGTTGGATCATCGAGAAATGATGTTACTTTGCGTGCAAGACTAACCCTCCCTTGAAGATAATTACGCAAGTTATTGGTGTTGCCGTTTGTAATACTTGATAAACCTGCTTCCCCTAAGGTTTCAAAAAAGAAAGCCTCCAATGCAGTTCGCCAATTCAGCAGACTCCCAGCAATTTGAAATCCCAGCCGCGGTCGCCGGAGAAGAGTAAGATCGTATTCTACCAGCCATAGTTCTGCTTTTTTTATATCCTTGAGAACGATCGTGCGGGATACTCCTAATTGTTGTTCAAACTCACTGACGGGAACTGGCTGATTTGTTGTCAAAAGTGTTAGTACAACAGTCTGCATCCGCTCAGTCTGTGACAATTCCAATGGATAACCTGTCAGATTCTCTAACTCCCGAAGAAGATCAGCTCTTACCCCCGAAGGCACAATAATTTCCATTCCATAACCCGGCCTGGAAATCAGGACAATATTACGTTCCTCCAGCCATTTCTTGATCTCATTCGTTGTGTAACGAATTATGCGGGGAGTTAAATTCAACGTGGAGGCAATTTCCGCTGATGCTAATGGTTTTGATGTTTGCAAAAGCATCATTAGAACATTACGACTACGGGTGTTAAGGGTAATTACCATTCCATCTTCAATAGTTAATTCTCAAACAAATCATGATTCATAGACCAATGTGTTGTTATTGGTAGATAATTGTTGGGTGAAAAAAACTCTTTAATGGACCAGAGTATAACCATTATGCGAGTAGCTCAAGGAAAAATTCCATCAGATCAATAATCCTTGCATCGCTTCCGTTAAGTGATGCAAGGTCTCGTTTGCAGGATGGTGAGGCAGTAAGAATAGTTGATACACCAGTCTGGTTTGCTTGTTCCAACCTCCGGGAAAGGATCACTTTTTCCAGCACCGGATCGGGAAGGCCAAAATAGCAGGTACCGGGATGAGCAATCTGTTTATTATATAACATCTCGACCAATTCGATACCAGGCATGGCAGCTAACACTTTTCTCGGTTCTTCGCTTTTCTGGATATAGCGAGCCAGATAGGGATCATCATCGAATGTAACCTTCGTCTCATTTACATTTATGAAATTAACTTTCTTATCTTCAACAGCTTGTGCCAAGTATTCGGGTAAATACATAACACGGATATCACTATTTACTTGCTTGAGAAGTTCAGTCAGGGTGAATACACAGGAAGGACAATTGGAAAGTACAAGATTGCATTTGGACTCCTCAATATATGCCTTAGTCGATTCTCCAGCTTGCCTGGCTAACTCAGAAAAACCCATATCCAATAAAGGTCTCCCACAACAGGGTTCTTTTTCCATTGAAAAAGCAGCCTTAACCCCCATTAATTGTAGTACCTTGAGAGAGGCGACTCCTATTTCGGGTTGGTAGAAGCGAGTAGTACAACCTGCAAAAAATAGGATATCACTTTCGTCAGATCTCATTTCACTCAGATCTTTTGTCGTTTGCTCATTTTGTGGTCGGTTCGAAGAGTCATATGGAAGGCCATATCTTTCGTAATTATTTTTGATACTTTTTACATGCGTTGGAAGAAAGTCTGTACCAGAGTTATCGATAACAATGGAGCGAACTTGATGCAACAGATCAGGCAAATCAATATCATCATACATGCACCACTCTTTACAAAGCCGGCAATCTATGCACTGGTATAAGGATTCGATTTCCTCAGGACCTGGATCAAGAACTCCATTTAATAGAAGTTTGCCAACATGGGCTTTGTGGGATGGTAAAAGTGTCTGTTTCTTAGAAGCAAAGAATTCAGGGCATGCAAATGCGCACATATCTGGGCAGCGAGTACAGCGTTCCAGGTTTTCATCCAGTTGTTCACGAGTACCCATTATTATTCTCCAATTCCCAGTTTTCCAGGATTCATGATGTTGTCCGGATCAATAGCTTTTTTTATTGCATGCATGATATTCATCCCTGCCTGCCCATGTTCAAGCTCCATCCATTGTTTTTTAGCCATGCCGATACCATGATGATGACTGATAGTTCCTCCCAAACGGACACAGGTTTTAAAGGTCGCTTCCAATATTTTGAAATATAGCGCTTGCACTACTTCAGGATCTGGGTCAGATGCCTCAGCGAAGAAGATCATATACAGATTTGCTCCTTGAGGGTAAACATGCGAGCAATGTCCCATGGATTTACAGGGGAATTTGTTCATTGCTTCCATGATCGCATAATAAATATCCGCCAATTTATTCCAGGGAGCGGCAATTTCAAGCGTATCTGCAATACGGGAAGGTTTGACTGTTGCGGAAAGATAATGGCGGACATCAAACCGTTTCGTCTCAAACCAGATCCGCCCAGGTTCGGGTCCTAGTTCCAACCCACCCATTGAGATGCAGATCTCTGAACTGAGTTTGGCTTGTAATTCAATCAGCTGACGATAGCCTTCGTAACAAAATATAAGCAGGCATTTTCCATCTTCCATACCCACAGAATCAAAGATCAGGCCCTTTCCCTCATGTTCATCATATAAGCGGACTACAGCTGGTACTAGGTCATGCTGCACAACATTGCGGATGATATCCAATCCAAGGCGCATATTGGAAACTGAATAGGATTGAAAGATGCGTTGTTCCGGTAATGGATGGATCTTTAATGTGGCTTGTGTGACAACGCCTAGAGTCCCTTCTGATCCAAGGAAAAGTTCATTCAGGTTGGGACCGGTAGAGCGCTTAGGGACAGGTGTGATGTTAACAATATCCCCGTTAGGAACAACTACTTGTATTCCAAGAACCATATCATCAAATTTTCCATATTTGGTGGAAAAAGTTCCGATTCCATTATGGGCGATACATCCGCCAATTGTGGCTGAGTGCATTGATTGAGGAAAATGTCCCAGGCTAAGACCATGATGGTTCAGCTTATCTTCCAGGTCCTGAACCATGGCACCTGCTTCTACTTGTACTGAGAGAGATATCCTGTCAATGGATAGGATCCGGTCCATTCGTTTGACATCCAAAGTGATTCCCCCGCGCAGTTGAATAATGCCTCCTACAACTCCTGATCCTCCACCAAAAGGTACGACAGCCACTCCGAAACGACCAGCAATCTTAAGTACTGCACTCACTTCCTCTGCATTTCCAGGCCAGGCAATTATTTCAGGCCAATAGGGAACCTCTCCCCTATGAACCATTGTGCTGACCACAGGCCAGATATCGTAGCTATAAGCCAGCCGATCCAAATTATTCACCGATACCCAACGATCGCCAAGAATTTCATTCAATTCATTTAAAAATTGAGGATATCTTGTTGGTGCAGACAGCTCTTTGATGTGCATATTTTGCTCCATAATGGTTATTCGTCAGGATCAAACCTAGCGAACTTTGTTCTATTCAGAGAGTACTCGACAAATCAACTGGATATATAACAAGGCGCGTCAATTGATTTAACCAACAACCAGACCTAAACTGAAAGCAGGGAGACGCCAGTTCTTTGGTTCTAACCCATATCTTACATTACTCAATTTACCAGGCAAAAATCAGTTTGATAGTTATCACTTATCAAAAATTTGGAACTTCACAAGATCACAACCTGGGATTCTATTCTCAAACTCCAAAACCTAACAATCTGTAAATCCAAGCAAATAAAGGTGCATAAGGTGCTCCACCGGATGTTAGCTGGCCTACTATGGCGCCTTTTTCGATTAGGTTTTGATCAGCCAACACCATGCTAAGGTAAGGTGCATCTAAATTGGCAAACCAGACAACAAAGATCATTACGATCGTACTGGTGATGACAGAACGAAGGATATCACCCCGGTTCATGACAACGCAGAACAGAACTGTAAATACCATCACAGCCAGGTCCGCCATAGGCATCAATCTATTTCCGGGCATTAACAGCGCAATAGCCAGGGTGATCGGCACCATGATGGTTGCGGTGGCGAGGACAGCCGGATGACCGGTTCCCAGTGCAGGATCCATGCCAATGTAGATCTCGCGTCCCTTTGCATGTTCAGTTAACCATTTTCGAACACTATCTTGAATAGGGACAAGACCTTCCATCAATATTCCTATCATTCGCGGCATAAGGTTCAGACATGCAGCAAGGGTTGCCCCAAGGACAAGAACATCTACGAGTGGAAATCCAGCCACAATTCCAAGGATGATACCCAAAACGCCTCCAATGAACATGGGTTCACCAACGACTCCAAACTTCTCATTAACCCATTCAGCAGTGAATTTGCTTTCTTTTAATCCCGGAATCTTGTCCAATAACCAGCTGATGGGCCAAGCCAATAACCCAACTTCGTTCACTCCTACGGTTATCAGCGCTATATTTTTATAGCCGAAGAACTTTTCCACCATTGGGGTTTGCCAATCATTTAACTTCCAGCTTAATATAAATATCAAAGTGGAAGCTAGCAACCCAAGCCAGTAGCTTCCGGTAACCAGGTACATGGCATAGCCAATGGTGCTGTTGGCCAAGATTGGTCCAATAAATTCTATGGAAAGAGTCTTTGTCCAGCCAACGAGCACAAGTACCAGGTTCAATAGAATACCAATACCCACATAGGAAAGACCTATAAGCGTAAATCCTGCAGCAAACCTGGCAGTCCAGCCTACATCTGCCAGATCAAACCGGGCTCCTGCTCCCATTCGTTCTCCGATGGCTGTTGCTACCGGATTTATCGTATTCATGAACAAGGTCAGGATTGTCCAGAGTCCGATAAGGGCTACGCTGGTAACCAGACCAGCACGGATGGCTTTTCCAGGTTTCATTCCAACAAGAAGACTAAGAATAACCAACAGGAGTGGAACCGAGACAGTATTATTGGCGATAAGTTTACCGATTTCTGTAAATAATGCTTCCATCTTTTGCTCCTTTTGTGATAAAAAATGAATAGGATAAGTGGGTATTTCTCAAAGAAAACAATGATCATTCATTATTCGTATCTACTTTGCGCTCTTGCCAGATCTTTTCTGCAGTCTGAATTATTTCTTCCAATAATTCTTCTTCTCCTTCTCCTGTATAGAATGGAATGGCCTGATAATAGGGAACGCCTTCGAACTTGCGCATCATGCTGGTGGACACGATCATATCCACATTCCCACTCCCCACCAAACCAGACACACTTGAAATCCCACCTGTGATCAATTTGATGGGTATCCCCCTTTTTTCAAAGGCTTCCCTGAGCTTATACATAATAATATTGGCTCCCGCTACACCACTTCCGCATATGCATATGATTTTTATTGGATCCACAAGACACCTCCTAGTCGGATACTACGAATTATATAAGGATGGAATATCTGTAATCGAATGTTCACCTTTCTCATTAATAATCTCAACGATGCTATCAAAAGGTTTCTTCTTCTCTGTAACAAGGGCGGTCATTTGTTCCCAAAGTGGAAAGAAATCAGATGGATTGACACAAGCTTCTGGTGGCAAAATTCCTTTCTGATTGATCTTGCCTTGCTGCATAAGGATAGCCCCTACAGCCGCAGGGATGCCTGTGGCAACACCCAGTCCAGAATGTTTTCCACCAGACGAAAAAGCCTTAAAGAGGTACTGGCGTGGCTTTCCATTCTTTGTCCCTTTGATCGAAACCAGGCTAGCACCACGCTGTATCCCAAAAGCAGTCTTCTCCAGGATCCTTTCCCTTTCTTTGATGATATATGCAATTGAAAAATCGTATGGTAGAACCGTCTGATCTTTCACCTCCAGTGGTTCTGTTGTGTTTAGGCCTAATCGACAAATATCCATAGTCAGATCGTAATATTCATTTGGCAATACGGACCCTTTGTTGGTAACTCGATTGACTTTGATATAGTTTGGCATGGTTACTTGTTCGGGATGGGGATATGGGTAGACAGGAGTACCTTTCTCCAAACCCAGAAAATCTACTTTTTCACGTAGAGCCATTCCGTCTTCTTCAAAGAATTTGACATATTTCAATTCGCCATCCAGGAACACAGGACAATCGACCGACATGCAATGAAACCTATGTGCGATAACTCCTGCACCTTCTTCAGGTTCACCACCATGGGTGTGATAAATATCGATGGCATCAGTTTCATCCAGGAGTTGTGAAGCAAGTTTCCCCATCAGATTTGTAACACCTGGCGAAAAACCTAAACCAACCAATGCAGTTATTTTGGCATTCTTTGCGGATGGATCCATTTGAAAAACTGTATCCAACACACTAACGTCGTCGGATACATCAACATAATTTATCTCGGATTCAATAACCGCGGTCAGAATAGGCTTCATTGTCTTATAAAAAGGACCAACACAGTTAACGACCATATCACAACCCATGATTGCATTTTTCACGGAAAGAGGATCGCTTCCATCCACCTTAACCGCAGAGAGTTTTTCAGAATTGATCTTCTCTACAAGAGACTGGGCTTTTTCAATGTCAAGATCTCCAATTACAACTTGAGAAAATACGTCTGAAAGCACTAATGTTCTCACCGCGGCTCCCCCCACCTGCCCAGAGCCTCCCAGTATTATTACTTTAGCCATAGCTGTCTCCTATTTTTATTAGTCTTTGATAAAATAATTTATGGATAGAATTGGTAATTTGCAGAAATCTATTCGCTTATGCAAATACACTCTTAATTCTTTTCCAAAAGCTGCTTGGCTCTATCCACAGCACTAACTGCATTTGATGCATATCCATCTGCATCGATCGAATTAGCGTACTCCTGGGTTACAGGAGCCCCCCCGATCATTATCTTGACCCCCAGGCTAGTCTGCCTGATCGCTTCGATCGTTGTTTTCATCATGGGCATGGATGTTGTCAATAGTGCAGACAAACCCACCAGGTCCGGTTTTTGCTCTTTGACTGCTTCTACAAATTCTTCGGGGGGTATATCAATTCCCAGATCGTACACAATGAAGCCTGCGCCTTCCATCATCATGCCGACGAGATTCTTACCAATATCATGCAAATCACCCTGAACTGTGCCAAGCACAATTTTGCCCTCGGAAGGAGTATCTGCTTCGGCCAGCAATGGTTTCAATACTTCCATTCCAGATTTCATTGCCTGTGCAGCAATCAATACCTCGGGGATGAATAATTCTCCATCTTTAAAATCGACTCCTACAATATTCATTCCCCCAATCAACCCATCCGTAAGAATTGTATGTGCTGAAATCCCTTCCTTTAGAGCCTGATCAGTTAGTTTGAATACAAGATCGGCATCTCCCTGGTAAAGTGCTTCTCTAATTGAATTCATCTCCGTCATATTTCTTTCTCCTTGATGTGAAATCATAATTAATATAGGTTTAGGAATAATCATTAATCTTTAGTCTTGCCCGAATTCCTTCTCTGCAGCCCGGATCACTTCCTGGACTCTTTTTGCTTTATTTTCTTCAAGAGGTACAGGTTGGTGGTTTTCAAGGATCTCACGAGCTCGTTCGGTCGCCCGCGTGGTCAAGTCTTTTGAGCCACCAGTTATCCACCCATCCCGGGTCTGTGGTTTCAATAATTTCGAGAAGTAACGTTCGCTGCGCTGATGTCGGATAGTATGCTCATCCCGCAAGTAATTCCCACCAATTCCAACCCGGGCGATTGCATCCGCTCCCAGCATTTCATCACTCACTTCATATCCTTCCAGATGTATGCCGGTCTTTTCTAGGATCAGCAGTGCTTGCTCGTATATCTTCTGCATTCCATCTACTGATAGATACTGCATCGCATTCAAGGTACAAACTGATTGTATTTCTTATCCTTTAATAACCCTTTTATTCTTAGTATTAATTCTTAGGAAAGAAAGTTCTCATTCAAGAATAGCATATTGATTTACAAATAGTTCATCACATTTTGGTCTAACGAAATGTTACAAAACTATACAGAATAAAAAACTTATGCCAATGAAAGGAAATATTTCAAGCGTTTAAGAAATTGGTTCGCGGTTCGCACCCTGCGGGTATGCTTCGCGAAGCCCGCGGTCGGTCACTTAAAAAGCCCCCGGAGGGGAGCTTTTTGATATGCACTATGGTAATATCTTACGAGATTTGGATTCCGTCAGGGTGATTAATTTGTGCTTTTACCTGAATTTCCGCTGCCAGTTTACAGCACAAATAGGATCCCGAAGAACCAAACCGTTATCTACTCTTTGGAAGTTTCTTTTTCTTCTTTATCTTCTTTCGATTTCTCTTCATCCCCTTTTAAACCTTCTTTGAAAGCCCGTATTCCGCCACCCAACTCGCCGGCTATCTTGCCTATTCGTCCTACCCCGAAAAGAAGGACAATAACCAAACCGATAATAAGAATTTCAGGGGTACCTAAGCCACCGATCATTGTAGATCTCCTATCAATAGTTTAAAGCGGTTTGAATTTTTTCCAAACCTAGCCGTATTATATCACTTGAGGTGGCATAAGAAAGTCGCAGGTATCCTTCCCCGTTGGCTCCAAAGGCAGATCCGGGCAATAATGCCACGCCAGCTTTTTCCAGGATCAGATTTGCAAGCGCATGGGATGTCATGCCAGTGGCTTTGATGTTGGGGAAGGCATAAAATGCACCCTGGGGTTTCTCACAGTTAAACCCTGGCAGCGCATTTAACAAGGGCACGATCACATTTCTGCGCTGCTGATACTCGGCTACCACCGCATCCACCTGTCCCTGAGGTCCCAGGATGGCTTCCATGCCTGCTAATTGCGTGAACTCTGCTGTTGAGCCTACAGAATGTGTCAGCAGCAGGCTGACCCGTTCCGCCAGCCTGGGTGGCATGATGCCGAAACCCAGCCGCCAACCGGTCATGGCA
>JBDRQK010000121.1:0-5104 GCA_043826315.1 Chloroflexota bacterium | reverse complement strand
TGGACAACATGTTGCTTAAGGCGCGCGAGGGCTTTGGTACAATGACTGAACTGGCTGACGTGATTGTGCGCCAGTCTGATCTCTCCTTCCATGAATCGTATGTGCTGGTCAGCCGTCTGGTGGCAGAAGTCAATGGAGCGGGGAAGAAAGCCGATACGATCACCACCGGGATGATCGATAAAATTGCAGTAGATCTTTACAAGAAGCCGCTGAAGTTACCTGCTGACGTAGTCAAGAACGCCTTGGATCCGGTGGAAAATGTAAATATTCGTGCCAGAATTGGTGGTCCGGCTCCAGTTGAGGTCGAGCGAATGTTGAAGAAACGGTTCACCTTGCAGGAGACATTGAGCAAGCATCTGCAAAAACAAAATGAGGATCTGATTCACGCAGATAAAATTCTCAACGAAGCAGTAACAAAAATTATAGGTTGATCATCATTTTAATTTATGAACGACTATATTCCAATTTTTAGAACATCCCCGATTTTCTGGATAGCACTCTGGATATTTTCAATGGAGTTTGAATAGACCAGGCGCAGGTAACCCTCACCATATTCTCCAAAGGAAGAACCCGGTAGGACCGCGACCCCGGCTTTTTCAAGCAAAATCTCTGCCAATTGATTCGAAGGGATACCAAAGGATTTAATGTTTGGAAAGGCGTAAAAAGCTCCCTGAGGGCACTGGCAGGTTATCCCCGGGATGGCGTTTAACCCGGCGACAATCACATCCCGACGCCGTTGATACTCTGCCACCACTTCAGCCACCTGCTCTTGGGGACCAGTCAACGCTTCGATCCCAGCCACCTGGACGAATTGGGCTGTGCATCCGACTGAATGCGTCAGCAGCAACTGGACGACTTGTGCAAGGCTTTTGGGCATAATTCCATACCCCAATCTCCAGCCTGTCATGGCGTACGTCTTAGAGAAGCCATCCACGATGATGGTGCGATCCATCATATCTGGTAATGAAGCGATGGAAGGGATAAGAAGATTATCGTAGGCAACCCGGGTATAGATCTCGTCAGACATTACCCAGAAATCAAATTTCCGGGCAGCCGCCGCGATTACTTCCAAGTCTGCAAGCGGCATCACCCCGCCCGTGGGATTGCCGGGAGAATTTATTATCACCAACCGGGTGCGTTTGTTAATAAGTCTGTGAAAGGTTGCCAGGTCAAAAGAGAAATTATTTTCTTCCAACAAAGGCACCGGGACAGGAACACCACCTGCTACTCGGATCATAGCCTCGTAGGTGGGGAAACCCGGATTGGGATAGATGACCTCGTCGCCAGGCTCGATCAATGCCAGTGAGGGGAAAAAGAGGTTAGGCTTGGCACCTGGGCTGACGACTACTTGGTCAGGGTGGAACACTAAACCACGCCGCTGTCCCGCATCCATTGCGATTTCTTCACGCAGAGATTTCATGCCTATCGGTGGCGTATATCGGGTCTGACCTTCAGAAATGGCTCGAATCCCAGCCAGGCTTATATTGGCAAATGTATCAAAATCCGGCTGACCTATCTCAAGATGGATGATATTACGCCCCTTGGCTTCCAACTCTTGTGACCGGGCCAGAACCTGGTATGCGCCTTCCGGTCTTAAATGACTGGTTCTTGTTGCATAAGCCATAGGAGCACCGCTAGAGAATCTTCATGAGTTCATCGAATTCATCATCTTGCATGCTAAACCAATTCTCGGGTAGCGGAAATTTCTTGGAGATAACTTCGTCGTGGTAATTTTTTAGCCCGTTTAGGATCACTTCACCTGCATTGCCATAGACCTTGGCCATCTTCGGTTTGAATTTTGGGTAAAGGCCGAACATATCGTGGTAGATGAGCAGTTGACCGTGAGCATGGGGACCTGAACCAAGAGACATGATGATACAGCCCTCTGCGCGCTCGGTGATAAGCTGACACAACCGGTCTGGCACCATTTCGAGCAGGATGGCAAAAGCTCCGGCTTTTTCAAGTGCCTTGGCATCATCGACGATCTTCTTGGCTAAGGTGGCATTCTTGCCTTGCACGCGGAAACCACCCAACGCAGAAACCGATTGGGGGGTGAGACCAAGATGTCCGATGGCCGGGATGCCGGCGTCCACAATGCCTTTTATACGATCAGCCATGGCGGATCCGCCTTCAAGTTTGATGGCATCGCAGCTGCACTCAGACATGAATCTACCTGCATTCCGGATTGCATCTTCAACAGAGGCTTGGTATGTCATGTAAGGCATGTCGCCTACAATAAAAATGTTGGGAGCCCCACGCCGTACAGCTTGAGCGTGACGAACCATATCCGCCATGGTGACTGGCAGGGTACTGTCATAGCCAAGCATGGTCATGCCAAGGCTGTCGCCAACCAGGATCATTTCGATCCCAGCCTGTTCCTGTAGGTAGGCGGTCGGATAGTCGTAACAGGTCAACCAGGTGATGGGTTCACCATTTCTTACTTTGTTGAAAAGATAGGGCAAGGTGACTTTTTTACGATCGGTCATTGGTTCCTCCGAGCTCCTGATTGGAAAGAAATGTAGAAAAGGCGGTTATTTTTTCACGGGGTGTTTCAAAGCAGCATATTCCAAGGCTTTGGTTAGATCTGCGATCAGAGTTTCGACATCTTCAATACCCACTGAGTAGCGAATAAGGCTTTCAGGGATGCCCATAGCAGCACGTTGCTCAGGGGTGACTTCAACATGACTCGTGGTGCGGGGTGGCCCAGCCACCGTTTCCACTGCGCCTAAATTGGCGGCAGCGTGAGCATAGTGTAAAAGTGGCAGGAAAGTACGCACGGCATCAAAATCGCCATTTAAGATAAAACTGAGTACACCACCGTAACCGCGCATCTGCTTCTTGGCGATTTCATGATTCTTATGGGTTTCTAGCCCAGGATAAAACACATCTTGGATAAAAGGATGTCCTTTAAGAAAACGGGCGATCTGCAAGGCTGATTCGTTCTGATGTTGGATGCGTAAAGCTAGAGTTTTCATCCCCCGGATCATCAGGTAGGCAGACATCGGATGAAGGGTTGCGCCTGTGATCTCGCGGTAGCGGAATATCGGTTCAATCAATTCTTTCGAACCACAGATTACTCCTGCCAGGGCATCAGCATGCCCGCCCAGGAATTTTGTGGCACTGTGGAGTACCAGGTCTGCACCCAGCTGTAAAGGATTAGTGTTGATGGGAGTGGCAAAGGTATTATCAACAACAACGATTGCACCCACCTTATGGCCTGCATTGGCAAGCCGGGCCAAGTCAACAACCTTTAAGGTTGGGTTGGTTGGTGTTTCAAGGTAAAGAATCTTGCAACCTTTGGAAATCTCTCTTTCCAATGCTTCGTGATCGGTGGTCTCGCAAAGGGTTACATCTATGTTAAAACGAGGTAGAAAATTAGTAAAAATCTCGTTTGTGCCTCCATAGGTGTCTTTGACTGAAACAACCCGGTCCCCAGGAGAGAGTAGGGCAAACAAGGTATTGCTAATTGCTGCCATTCCGGTCGAGAAGCTCGTGGCTGCTTCAGCGCCTTCTAGGATGCGGACCTTTTCCTCAAAAACATCCACGGTTGGGTTGGTATTGCGGCTATAAATATATCCAGTTTGTTTGCCGGTCGCAACCTCATACCAAGTGTCCAGATCATTGTAGCCATACGAGACAGAGTGTGCTACCGGTACCTGGGTGGAACGGTTCCAAAAATCCTTTTTATCTTCACCGGCCCAGACAGATAATGTTTTGAAGCCGGGGTTGTGAGGGTCATCTTGATGATTTTTCATTTTTTCTCCTCCAAATATAACTTGGTATTAAATTGTTTGATTTATTAGTTAAAGGACTTATTTACCGATTAGATAGGCAGATAACAACTTAGCTGTGTTTTCCATACCTTCAAGATTGGCAATTTCATACCCGTGAGTATTTTCGGTTGGGAAACCCATGCAAACTGCCTTTCCGGTATATCCATAACTGTTGGCATAGCTGGCGTCACTGCTGAAGGCGGAAATCACGGCATGTTGAGATCCAAAACCGAGCTCATCAGCCAGATGGGAGAGTGCATCTGTTGTCTGTTTATGATAAATAGATTGGCGGTCCTTGTAAATAAGAACAGGCTGCGAATTATTCTTAATATCATATTCTTCAGCTACGGGCGCAACCTCCAGGGCAATCAGCACATCACCAGGAAGAGTGCGCGCGGCGAAGGCGCCACCACTGATGCGTATCTCTTCGCCTGCGCTGGCAACAAAATAGACATCCTGGGGCAAGTCTCTGGCATGGGTTTTGAGTGTCTGCATAACCTGGATCAGAATTGCAAGCGCACCTTTGTCGTCCAAGGCCCAACCAGCAATAAAATCCCCGATCTGTGTCAGTTGTTTGCGTGAACGGCTGACTACTACCCGGGCGCCAACCCTCACACCCAGCTGAGGAAGTTGTTCTTTGGGAGTTTTCAGGTCTAAGCGCACCATATCCCAGGTCAGAGGTTTGCTGAACCTGGCCTCATAGACTGTTTTGGATTCCTCGGAAATGTGATTTGCGCCTACACTTAAAACTCCGGTTAAGATCCGATTTTCAGCAAGCACATCCATTAGTCCCTCGCCATAACGCCAGGGCACGGATGCGCCTAATTCGGTAAGTACCAAACACCCGTCAGGATCAATACGTTTTACAATCGCCCCAATTTCGTCTTTATGTGCCATTACTCTTACTGCTTTACAATTATCCTTCCCGTGTATCATCCCAATGATATTGTCTGCTTCGTCCTTCCAGGTTTTGTCGCACGTTTGCTCAAAGAGGGGGATCAGAATATGGTTGATCTCTCCTTCGTCTCCTGAAGGGGAGTGGGTATTGAGAAGTGTTGAGAGCAGTTGGAGGAATTCGTTGCGGTTCATAGATATTGAATGAATATTCATATTCCAAAATATATATTTACAATGTGAACATTATACTCTGATTGGTGGACTGTGTCAACTGGATTTCATTGTGCTGTTGTTTCATTGTAAACGAAATAATCCCAAGGGAAGAGAAGAGCCTTTCCAATCTTTAAAGATATCCTTAAAGATATGGTTGACAAGCATCGGAATCCTTGCTATACTTTACATAATGAAATATATATTTATATATTGAAATAAAA
>JBDRQK010000120.1:0-2544 GCA_043826315.1 Chloroflexota bacterium | reverse complement strand
TGATAAAGGATTTCTGGAAAAATTGAAACAACAAGCCCGTCCCATTAAAATAAGCACGCTGCTCAACATGATCATTGCCTTCCTGTTTATCGTTGTAGCTGTGATCATCGTCAGCCTGGTCTACAACAACATGCTCCAGATGGCTTTGAGCGACGCAGAAGATAAAATGCGCATGATCTTGAATCGTAACCTGGCCATTCATTCCTACTACACACAACAATTGAAACCCAATCTCTTCCAGGAAACAGCCCCGATACTCACAGATGACGATTTTGATCCAAGTTGGATGTCCTCCAGTTATGCGGTCAGGGAGATCGGTCTTTATTTTAAGGGCCTGAGTTCGGAAAATTTTTACTACAAAGATGCTGTCATCAATGCACGTAATCCGCAGAACGAAGCGGATGCCGAAGAAGCCTCCTTTTTGGCTGAGGTAAATATGGATCCGACCCTCCTGGAAAGGTCCAGCATTCGCATCATTGCAGGTGACCCTTACCTGGTTGTGATGCGTCCGGGAGAGGTCCTGGTGGAATCCTGCCTGCAATGTCATGGAGATCCACAGGATGCTCCTGGTGACATGATCGCCCTGTATGGCTCGGAGCGTTCCTTTAACCGGCAATCGGAGCTGGGAAGTTTTGTTTCTGCCCTCTCGGTGCGCGTGCCCCTGGCGGCAGCTTACAGCCGGGCAAAACGGGTCTTTTTGGAGGTTTCCGCAATCCTGGTGCTAATCCTGGGGTTACTCTATACCATACAGATCTGGTTCAAAAAACGCCTGGTCTTTGCACCACTGGCCAGGTTGCGTGACCAGGCTCTCCTGATCTCCACCCACGAGGAACACCTGGGTGATCAAATGGTGGAGCCGTTCGGCGAAGAACTTGGTGAGGTAACCCGGGCTTTCAACTCGATGTCTGCCAGGCTTCGTCAAAACCGGGATGACCTGGAAAAGCGCATAAGGGAGCGTACGATCGAACTTGAAAATTCATCAAAGGAGCTTCGCAGCGAAAGGGATCTTGCAGAGAGCCTGATCGAGACCGCTCAAACCATTGTGCTGGTCCTGGACACTCAAGGGAAGATCGAACGCTTCAATCAATACATGGAAGATATCTCTGGATATAAACTGGAAGAAGTTAAGGGCAAAGACTGGTTCCGCTTGTTTATCCCGGAACGTGATCGGGAGCGCACGAACCAATTGTTTCTAAGAGCCATCAATGATATACAAACACGTGGCAACGTGAGCCCGATCCTGACCAAGGATGGACATGAGCGTGAAATCGAATGGTATGATAAAACTCTCAAGGATGGCAAGGGTAATGTGACCGGGCTGCTCTCCAGCGGGCAGGATATCACAGAACGCAAGATCGCAGATGACGCATTAAAATTCCTGAGTACCCACGACGCACTCACGGGTTTATATAACCGGGGATATTTTGAAGAAGAAATGGCCCGACTCGAACGAGGCAGGTCGTTCCCGGTAAGTATTGTAATGGCAGATGTGGACCATCTTAAGAAAACGAACGACCACAAGGGGCATGCGGCAGGAGATGACCTGCTGATACGGGTCGCCGAAATCCTGGCGTCTGCCTTCCGGGTAGAAGACGTGGTGGCGCGTATCGGTGGAGATGAATTTGCCGTTCTCCTGCCTGCGACGGATGCAAAATCGGCTCAAATTTCGCTTGACAGGATCCACCAGGCCATCCTGGAATATAATATTGCCGATCCCGAAAATTCGATCCGCTTATCGCTTGGCATGAGCACGGCCGAATCTCATGCCTCGCTGGCTGATGTCCTCAAAAAAGCAGATGAAGATATGTATCGACGGAAAAACCAGAATAGAGATTGATACTGGAACCGTAACCTTCAAAAATATTAAATAAAAAACAAAAAGAGTAACTACTCAGCCCCGGAGTAGTTACTCTTACACTTTTTGTCACCCTCCCGAAGGAGGCCGGCGAAGTCCCGCGTGTATTTCGCGGCGATGTCCCCGAACCTCAGGGGAAAGGGAAGACGGTTTGGCAGGTGGAGGCAGGCTCTCATTAACCAAAAAGCACTTGCTCAGGTGTGACAGGGGATGAGCGATACCCGCGCCAGGTGTTTCTGCAAAAAGCGCACGCCTGACCTGTGAACACTCCTGCTCCTCTATACTATTGTCCCCCCCAGGATGCGCCCGAGCCGCCTCCAGATCCTTGCATGACATAAAAACCATTCATATCTGCCCAGACCCCGGCTGCTCCCGACAGGATATTCTGTCCGCAGTTCAGATAATCTTCATCCATGCTGATATTCCCCGCTTTCATCAATGCCGCAACCAGGATCGGCAGGGAGGAATCCTGCCCTTCTCTGATGATCCTCTGGTAATCAGAAACAGTGGCAGCCAGCGACTGCTCATCAAACGTGGCGAGCAATGCCTCCACCCCAAAATCACCCAGGCGGATCAACGATAGGGCCGCCTCCCCCCGAAAAACCAGGTCTTCATCCTTGAGAGCCGCGAGCAATGGTTCAACAGCCCGACGATCATTGGTATAGCCCAATGCCCGGACAGCAGAAAGC
>JBDRQK010000119.1:0-39338 GCA_043826315.1 Chloroflexota bacterium | reverse complement strand
TCTTTTATAAATAAAAAGTAACGGAATCCATAATGAGATCCCGTTGCTTTTCTATATTAAAACGTATATTATTTTATTTCTTTTGCAGGAGCCTTTGAACGTATCACAGCCCACCCAAGAACTGCGATTAACAAAATGCCGACCATCCAAACAATAGCTAGAGTCGAACCTGTTGCTCCTGAATACTGCACAACGATCGGCGCGACAATAAGTGCCACCAGGTTTACCATCTTTATCATTGGATTCAAAGCAGGTCCTGCAGTATCTTTAAATGGATCGCCTACTGTGTCACCAACTACACTGGCCTTGTGCCTTTCTGAACCCTTCCCTCGATTGTTCGCAGGATCTCTAGGTTCATCCTCGACAAGTTTCTTGGCATTATCCCAGGCGCCGCCTGAATTATTTAGGAAAACAGCCAATAATTGACCTGAAACAATAATACCCGCCAGGAATCCACCCAATGCTTCAACTTGTAACAACAGTCCAACAACAATCGGAGTTACAATACCCAGCAAAGCCAAACCTACCAATTCTTTTTGTGCTGCAGTTGTAGAAATTCTAATCGCCTTTGTGTAATCAGGTTTGATCTTGCCTTCTAATACTCCTCCACGAAATTGGCGTCTGGCTTCTTCTACAATCAAAGCTGCTGCCCTGCTTACTGCTTGAATAGCGAAGGATGAAAACAACCACGGAAGAGCTCCGCCGATCAACATACCTACAAAGACTTGTGGTATGTCAATTCTAATGCCTATTGCTGAAATTTGAGCTGCCGCAGGAATGCCAAGGGAAGTTTGCGCCCGACTCACATCTACAAGAAATGACCCAAATAACGAAACAGCGGCAATAACTGCTGAGCCAATAGCCACACCTTTGGTTATAGCTTTGGTAGTATTGCCTACTGCATCCAAGTCTGTCATTATTTTCTGAGCAGCAATTGTCTCCTCATCTACCAAACCTGACCAGGACATTTCTCCAATCCCATTTGCATTATCTGCAATTGGACCAAATGAATCCATGGCAACATTGTTTCCGGTCAAGGTTAGCATTCCTATACCTGTCATTGCCACTCCGTATAATATGAATGACACTTGTTGAGAAGCTGATAAACCTGGGATGGTACCAAAAATGATAATTGATGTGATTATTGTTAATGCAATGACAATTACTGCCCAGACAGAGGACTCAAAACCTACTGATATACCCTGTAAAATTAAAGTGGCAGGACCTGTGTCTGCAGCCTTTTTTATTTCTTTAACAGGTTTGCCGTGGGTACCTGTAAAGTATTCTGTCAACCGATCTATCACTATTGCCAATAACACTCCAGTAGCTACTGCCATTGGAGTTCGCCACCAACCACCCCATTTTGCCATTTCTGGATTGTGTAAATAAACAAATCCGGCTCCAAAGAATAATACTGCGGAGATGGCGGCTGAAGAGAGAAAGCCACGAAAAATGGCAGCCATGGCATTTCCGCTTTTTCCTGTACCACCTTTTACGGCATAGGTTCCAATTATCGAAGAAAGGACTCCGATACCTCGAACAATCAAGGGGAAGATTATCCATTCCAGCCGATTTGTCATATGGTAAAGAGCCAAAGCCAGAATCAACCCTGAGACAATAGTTACTTCATATGATTCAAAGATATCTGCTGCCATACCTGCACAATCACCTACATTGTCCCCCACCAAATCAGCAATAACAGCTGGATTTCTTGGATCGTCTTCAGGAATACCCGCTTCAACCTTACCAACAAGGTCAGCACCAACATCTGCTGCTTTTGTAAAAATACCTCCACCTACACGCATAAATAATGCTACAAGGGTACCACCAAAACCAAAACCAAGCAAAGCATCAGGAGCTGCGATTCCCATGAAAATAAAAATGGCTGTTCCGCCTAATAAACCAAGTCCATCGGTAAGCATCCCTGTAATTGTCCCAGCTCGATAAGCAATTCTCAAGGCATCACCAAATGAGCGTCTTGAAGCAGAAGCTACACGAACATTAGCTTCCACAGCCATTCGCATTCCAATTTGTCCAACTGTTAAAGAAAAACCTGCTCCCATGATAAACGCTATCGCTCGTGCAAAACCTATAACCAAACGAACTTTGTTTCCATCAAAATTTCCAAACCTCTCTAATGCTTCAGGAGTGGGGGGAACGATATAAACAGAGAAGAATAGAGCGAAAGTTAGAATTCCAATCAAGGGGAGAATTGTTTTCAACTGACTTTTAAGATAGGCATCAGCTCCATCCTTGATCGCATTCCAAACCTCTTGCATTTTATTTGTACCTTTATCTTCGCGCATAATTTGGCTACGTAACAATATGGCGTATAACAATCCAAGTATTGCAACACCTAAAACAGCCCAAATCGCTATCGCTTCATAAGACTGGAGCCCGTGCATTTCATACATATTTATTGTTCCTCCCGATAAATTATATTTTTGTGATATGACTTTTAAACATAACTTATTCTACAGGTGGTAGATGGATGTGTCAAGAAAAGTTTCTGCGGATATCCTTCAATATCGATTATTAGCGTAGTATTAGAATTTGATAACTTGCTTGACTTTTGTTGTGTATTAATTGTATAGTTATTGACGGTTTCAACTCACAGCACCGCATCGAAGGGTCGCTGTGGTTTTATTTTCATCAGTTGACGCCTTTAATGGTCAGGGTATTGCATTAAACTTTAAAAAAGTGTATTCTGATAAATAATAATATTTAAAAGGTAGATTTTATTATAATGATTGAAAATCCCTTACTAATAGTTGAAGAAGAAGAATATTCTGCTCTTACGCAGCTTATTCAACTTGGACGTCAAAAATCTTATATTTCCATTGATGACATCCTTCATTTTTTCCCAGAAGCAGAGCAAGATGTTGAGCAGCTTGAAGAAGCCTTCGCGGCCCTACTAAGTGCAGGTATACCATTTATTGAAGATACACCTTCGGGCGATCCTCCTGAAGATGAACTTATCAACCAGGAAGAAGCTGAAATTGAGCCAGAATTAATCCTCGATGATTACCTGGCCAATATTGATACGGATGATACGATCGGTCTTTACTTGAAAGAAGTAAGCCGTGTTCCTCTCTTAACTGCCGATGAGGAAGTTGAACTCGCTCAGCGGATCGAACGAGGCCGGATGGCCAGGGAAGAATTAGCGAGGGGAAATGTCAGCCAACGTCGACGAACTGAACTGCGCCGTCTTATTGAAGACGGATGGGCTGCGCGCGAGCACTTAATTACTGCTAACTCGCGGCTAGTAATAAGCGTCGCAAAGAAATATATGGGTCGCGGCGTACCATTTTTGGACCTCATCCAAGAAGGAAATATTGGGCTTATTCGGGCAACAAAGAAATTCGATTATCGTCGTGGTCATAAATTTAGTACATATGCAACATGGTGGATACGCCAGGCAGTAACACGGGCAATCGCAGATCAAGGTCGGACAATCCGGGTTCCTGTCCATATGGGTGATCAAATAAATAAATTGCTACGCATTCAACATCAACTGACACAACGGCTCGGAAGGGAACCATCGGTCGATGAGTTGGCTAGCGCTCTGGAAGTACCACCCAAGAAAGTTGAAAACATGATCCAAGTTGCCCGTCGGCCACTTTCACTGGAAACACCGACAGACGACGAGGAAGATTCAGTTTTAGGAGATTTCATTGAAGACGATGAAGCAACTCCACCAGATGACAGTGCAACTTATAATCTTCTTCGAGAACACCTTACCGAAGTTATGAATGGTTTACCTCCTCGTGAAGTTCGGATTCTGCAATTACGATACGGGTTGCTTGATGGGCAGGCTTATACACTTGAAGAAGTTGGACGGAAAATGGGTGTAACGCGGGAGCGAGTTCGACAAATTGAAGCGCAAGCATTAAGTCGACTGAGGCACCCTTCTATTAGAAGAAAACTTAGAGATTATCTGGGGGAATAATTTTCTTAAAGCATTTTGAATCCTGTGACGATATTAATTTCGTCGCAGGATTCTCTTAATTTTCGAGTTGAAATTTAGGGAAATATCAGGGAAGTCATTTACTCTTTTTCTTATATTCGGACGATTAAAAATAATCGCAGTTTTGAAAGTGTTCATCTGAATATTATCGTCAAGAACTTATCTCACCACCCATACGATAATATATTTTAAATCACACCAAGGAAAAAAGCTATCAGCTCCTTGTTAGCTTGCTAATTATCATTATTGCTCTAGAATTCTTCATCCCTCCTTTTCAGTCATAATTTTTCCCATAATACCAACATCATACCCATTTAAATTAGAAATAGTATTTTTAAAAATCGGATCCTTTAAAATACCATATAATGGTTTTATTAATTCGCTGTCTGTAATATTTTGATCGATTATCAAGTCATACCGTTCTTTAAATAATGGAATAAAATCCAAGTCGTAAGCCATCGATGCTGCTGCAATTCCCAAACCACAATCTGCCCTTCCCGAGGCCACAGCTGCTGCGACACCAAGATGAGTATATTCTTCTTGGTCATAACCTTTAATTTGTTCAAAGGGGATTTTGTTTTTGTTTAGATAATAATCCAACAAAACTCGCGTTCCCGCCCCTTTTTGACGGTTAATATAATTGATATCAGGTCTGGTTAGATCGTTCAATGTCTCAATATCCCGAGGATTACCTTTTCTTATGATCAAACCTTGTTCACGCATGGCTAGCGCAATTACTTGAACTGAAATGTTAGTAATATATTTTTTTATATAAGAAAAATTATAATCCCCCGTCTCTACGTCCAATAGATGGGATCCAGCAATATGGCTTTCCCCCCTGTTTAAAGAGATAAGACCTCCTAAACTACCAACATTTACCGAAATAAACCGCCGTTCCTTTCTTGAAATAAACTCTGTTATTGTATCAAGTATGAGATCATGGGAACCTACACAAAGTATTGTTCTTTCGATTTCTCCTTTTTTTCTTAGAAGTGAAATTTCAACTTTTTTTCCATCCTCCAATCCTTGCACACCGCTTGGAACAACCAATAATCCATCTGCTTGTGATAGAGATGAAATAACACCTGCCCCTCTGGACAGTGGAGTTGCTAAGAATTCATCACCAATTTTGGATAAAACTACACGAATATAATCGTCGTCACCTGATGGGGAAGTCACTTTTCTGGTCAGTCTTGCTGTAATTTTGTCCTCAATAGGATTAGAACGACCTACCCATTTTATGATCAAATTTTTAATAAATATGTCCATTGTAAGTGCAGCTGAAACTGGGTATCCAGGAACTCCGATTATGGGGACAAATCGCTCGCCTGCATTAATCAATCCGATAATAACGGGATGCCCAGGTCTTACAGCAACTCCATGCACCAATAACTCACCTGCATTTTCAACAACACTTGCTGAAAAATCTTCGGAACCAGCTGATGAACCTGCATTTAATAATATTAAATCGTATTTTAACGCCGCATCTTTAACTTTTTCTAAAATAATTTCGAAATTGTCGGAAATAATTGGGAATCTATAAGCTTCCCCTCCCCATTCATTTATCTTTCCAGCGATAATTAATGAATTAAATTCTAAAATTTCGCCTGGTTTAGGATTGCTTCCGATCGGGACGAGTTCAGACCCTGTTGGCATGATGGCAACTCTCGGTTTTCTTGCCACCTCAATCGCTGAAAATCCGGCTGCAGCTATGACACCAAGATCAACTGATCGAATCTTATGACCACCTGTAAAAATAAGTTGTGTCAGGGTAATATCTTCTCCCAATGAGCGGATGTTCTTCCATGGTACTGATGCAGATCGCAGTCGGATATTCATAGGATGTCTAGCATCTTGCGAATTATTCCCTTCTGCATCAAGAGAATCAACATCCTCAATTGGGATTACAGCATTATAGCCTTCTGGAATAAGATCCCCAGTGTCAACATAAATTGCTTGATTTCCAACCGATAGTAATATAGGTAATGAAAATGAAGCTCCGTATGTATCTTCTGTCTTCACCGCGAATCCATCCATTGCAGCCGAATTATATCCAGGAGAAGATATTTTAGCCTTTAATGGAAGTACTAAAACCCTTCCTAATGCTTTTTCATCCAATGGGATAATTTCAGTAGCGAGAACCTTCCAAAGATCTGCTGTTTCCAAAGCCTCTTTAAGTATTTTTAATGCTTCAGTTAATGGGATATCATGTAAAAAAAGAGACATCTTCACCTTTTTTAGAATTACTCACATTCATATACCTCAATGATTTCACCAGCTTCAAGACCAGTTTGATCTTTGTTTATCCTCATCAAACCACTTGCAGATACTAAAGAGAAAATGAAATTACTTCTAGCAAAAATAGGAGTAGCAATCCTTTTTTCATTTATAGTATTTATAATAACCGGAATCCAATCTTCTCTACCGGCTTGAGATGGTACATTTGATGTTAATTCTGCTTTGAATATTGGAGATATTTCTGAGTCCTTAATTCCAAGAAGGTGTTTGATCAATGGAGCAATAAATAACTTAGCTGTAACATAAGCACTAACAGGGTTTCCAGGAAGCCCGATAACTGGTTTTCCTGAACAATTGGCCAGGATGGTTGGTTTTCCTGGTCGAATATTAACTCCATGTACAAGAACACCAGGTAATCCCAGTGATCTAATTGCTGAAGCAGTCACATCTCTAATGCTTACTGAAGATCCAGCTGTAAATACGACTAAATCGCATTCATTGTGGGCTGCCCTGGCGATTGAAATTAGCTTATCCAAATCATCATTAACAATTCCGTAGCTAACCGGTTCTCCTCCCCATTTTGAGATCAGGTTAGTAAGTAAATAAGTATTTACATCCCGGATTTGACCAATATGCAATTCTGTATCAGGGTGGACAATTTCATCCCCACTGGAGATTATTCCTACTCGGGGTTTTGCACGTACTGGAATGGCTATAATTCCAAGCGCCATAAGTCCACCAATTTCAACAGAACGGATCACAGTACCGGCAGTGATCACGATTTCGCCCTCGCAAACATCCTCGCCAATGCCAAGCACGTTTTCCCCTACTGCTACTGCTTTTCGTATTTCAAGTTCATTCGGTCCAATTAATTGCGTATCTTCAATCATAATAACAGCATCTGAGTTACCAGGCAGCATACCACCAGTATGGATAAGAACTGCCTCACCTGCCGAGAGTTCAAAATTGCTGTCCTCACCCATAAGCACTTCACCAATAAGCGAGAGGTAGGACGGCAAACTATCTGATGCACCAAAAGTGTCCTTGGAGAACAGCGCATATCCATCAACAGTACTGCGTGGAAAGATTGGGAGAGGATAAGGTGAAAATATATCCAAGGCAACCACACGATTCAGACTGGCAATCGAAGGAACCAGCATTTTTTGGCAAATTCCTATTGGTAGATTTGAAAGTAACAGTCTAAGAGCTTTTTCTGGAGGAATAAGATTGAGAAATTCAGCCACGAATAATTTCCTATTAATGAGTCCAGAGGGTGAGCGCAATAAAATATGCTGTCAAATTAAATACAGATCCAGATAGCACATTAAAAAAGGACCAGATTGGTTTGGATCCTTGCACGATCCTTTGAAGCCAGAAAATCTGAAAACCAGCCAACGGTAATGTCAATAAAGCAATAAAGAAAAAATTTAATGGTACTCCCAGACCATAACCAAATAAAAAGAACAAGTAACTGCTAATTAATAATATATGGTGAATTGGAGTGGCTCGTTGCCAGGTAAGTATTCTGACAAAAGACATTCTGCCAATTCTTTCATCATGGGCAAATGTTGAAAAATCCATTGCAACGTAATAAGCAAGTGCAATTAATGTCATCGGGAAAACAATCAATAGAAGCAACCGATGAAAATTTCCAAAAAGAAGGAAGAAACTGAAGGCCGGTACCAAACACCCCTGGAAAATCGCAATCGCTATCTCTTGATACCCTTTTTTTGCTAATTCAAAGGGAGGTATCGCTAACGCTAATAAACCCAATAGTGTTAAGGCGAATAAAGTTCCAATATATATGGTTACTCTATTGTTCACTAAAAGAATCGCCAGAAAGACACCACTCACTGCGAATAAAAGCATTGACAGAGTCAAGATTGAAATTTTCTTTTGATTGAAGAATATAGTAACTTCTTTTTTATTTGAATCGTTAGAATTAAGAGAAAAATTAAGCAACAATAAATATCCAGCAATTTGAATGCTGATTACCCACAATAAACCCAGCCAAAACTCAAACGAAAGGACGTCAGCACCTAAATAATGGGCAATCCCTCCCCCTAAGATATACATAAGAGCTGAAGCAGTCAGCATAAAGAAATGCTGATTAATTAATATATTCATAATACTAAAAAATTATTCAAATTCAATCATGACAAAAATTTATTATTCTTCCCTGTGAGACTCGATCGCAGATCTAATATCGCGCATATGTATCTGATTGTGCAAGTAAATCATCTTTATCATTTCGCCAAGAGTAGTCTCTCCCATAGCAGGATGTCTTCCAAATTTTTCCATCTCTTCTTCTGATAATCCTTCCAACCACTTCACAGTATCTTGTCTTGTTTTACAAAACAATACCAGAAGATCATCCGGGTCAATATTTTTCATCTTTTTAATTTCTGAATTATTAAATTCGTTAACTGAGAAATCATCCGGAACACCTTGACCTCCATTCCTGATATTTTCAAATAATAACAGGAATGATTTTTCTGCCGAAATAAAATGGGCGAGAACATCTCGAATTAGCCATTCTTGCTCGTCAAGATAAACTGATATTCCCAATTGAGATTCATGTAAATTTGAAAAGAATTGTTCCAGTTTCTGTCCTTCTCGAAGCAATTTTTCTGTAATTTTATTGGTTAACATTGTTCCATCTCCAAATTACAGCAAAGAATATCCACCATCAATAGCTATTACCTGACCAGTAACATATTTATTCTTTAAGAGGTATTCAACCATAGATGTAACCTCGGAAGTGATAGCAGTCCGCTTGAGGGGGATTTTTTCCTTGAGCTTCTCCCAATTCTTGTCATCTATCTCTTTCGGAGGCAATACCAAACCTGGAGAAATTGCATTTACTCTGATATCAGGAGCAAGAGCTTTTGCCAATATTCTGGTTAAAACTTCTAGCGCAGATTTGCTGATCGAATAGACTGGATATCCCAACCAATTTTTCCCAGCCCCAACATCACTGATATTAATAATCAAACCACCTGATGTCATATTTCTTGCCGCTTCCTGAGAACATATAAGGGGAGCACGTAAATTTAAAGCAATTGTTTCGTCAAATTCAGAAAGAGAAAGTGTACGGATATCGTTATGATACATAATTGCCGCAGAATTAATCAAAACTTCCACTTCAAACGGTAAAGAAACAATATATTTCCACATTTCTTTAATCTGGTAATAATCAGTTAGATCAGCTTTAAATAAAAACGCATTTCCCCCTTCTGCCTTAATATTTTCTGCTGTTTTTTCTGCCAAGATATTCGATGAATTGTAATGTAAAAGGATTGCATAACCCATCCGGGATAATGAAACCGCGAATTCTCTTCCTAGTCGATGCCCGGCACCAGTCACAACTGCTATTTTATCTATCTTATGGATCGGCATGAATTATTTACCACGAAAACCAGATGTACATGTAATAAAAATATTTTAGTTACCTGATAAAGTTGTTGATTATCTTCGAAATAAATTCGAGAGAAAGAACCAAATATTTGCAGGTCGTTCTGCTAATCTCCGGACGAAATAAGGGTACCAATGTGTGCCAAAAGGAACATAAATTCGAACCGGATATCCTTCATTTGCCAATTTTTCCTGCAAATCACGCCTTATACCGTATAACATCTGAATTTCCAGTGCTTTTTTTGCTAAACCTTTCGATGTCTGATAAGAAACGGCAAAATTGATTCTCTTTGCATCATGTGTTCCAAGGGCTGTAACTGGTGGAATTAATCCATCGTGACTAATCTCTTTAGGGTCATTTTCGATTGCATAGTTGATCATTATCGTGGTGAGATTATCAAAATTAGAATCCACATCTGCTTTCTTGGGATAAGCAATATGAGCAGGTTCTTTATAGGCACCTTTTACGAGCCTGAAATGGGTACCCTCACAAAGCAATTCACGAATATCCTTTTCTGTGCGATATAAACAGGATTGAACTACGAGTCCAACATCTAAATAGCCTTTTGATCTCAAGGCTCTAAACAACCTGATAGTTTTATCCGTATAAGGGGAGTCTTCCATATCTATGCGAATATAATTTCTTAATTCCCTTGCTTTTCGAAGAATACTTTCTAGATTTCTTTCGCAGATTTCTTCATCAAGGGCTAACCCTATTTGTGTTAGCTTAATAGAAACATTTGCTTTAACTTTATTACGATCTATTTGTTCGAGAATATCAATTATTCCCTGTGTGGATTGTTGCGCTTCTGTGAGCGTGGAAGTATTCTCGCCTAATTGGTCAAGAGTTGCAAATATTCCTCTTGCGTTAAGTACTTTCACCACATTAATGGCATCATTAATCTCTTCTCCTGCAATAAAACGAGAAGCAGCTTTCCAGGCAAAGCTCCAATTCGAAACCATATTTTGTGCCCACATTGCTTTGGAAAGATAGATTAATAAAGTTCTTAGCATAGGACATCCTCGTTTTGTAGTTGTAGTTTAATTTTCTGAGTTATACAAGTGTGATTCTAGCACAATAATTTTGGAATTGCTTGTGTTATACTCCCAATTTAAGAAGCAAATATTTTGGAGGCTTAGTGAATATTCGAAGCTCTTCTTTTTTTATGCGTTGGATCTATTTGATTTTTATCAGCGTTGCGGTTGTTGTCACTGTTATAGAACTTGTATCATATTCGCGCTTGCTCTCAAATTATCCCCCTAATATGACAATGGGGGGGGTGCCTGTTGGTGGTTTGGATCCTCTTGATGCATCCCAAAGAGTCCTACAAATTTATTCTTTACCTGTTGAGATCCATTATGCCAATGCTGTTATCCAATTGGACCCTGGTTTGGTTGGTTTCGAAGTTGATATTGCAAGTATGCTTGCCGCAGGTGACTACCAAAGGTCTAGGTCCTCTTTTTGGGTAGGGTTTTGGAATTATCTCTGGAATAAATCATCTTCGGCAATTGACATCCCCCTCGTTGCGACAATATCCGAGCAAAGACTACGAACATATTTGATTGATGAAATTGCATCCCGCTATGATAAATTACCAACTTCAGCTCAGCCTAAACCAGGAACAACAGATTTTGAACCTGGAATACCTGGGCAAGTAATAACAATTGATAAATCAATAACATTGATTTCAAATGCCTTGCATTCACCAACCATGAGAATTGTTAATATTTCTTCTCAGAAAATTAATGCCAGTCGACCACCTATCGCCAATCTACAATTATTCATTAAACAAATTTTAGATGAGAATCACTTTGATGGCACCATTGGCATATATTTGCTTGATCTGCAATCAGGTGAAGAATTGCACTTTGCTTACCAATCTAATCAAACAATTTCTGTAAATCCAGATATTGCCTTTACAGCATCAAGTACGATTAAAATCCCAATTATGGTTTCTGCTTTTAAGTATTTTAATGGTGTGCTTGACGAGAATGGTTCGAAATTGATGACAGAAATGCTTAAAAAATCCGAGAATCCGGCAGCCGATTCCTTAATGGATATACTCGATAAAGACCGAGGTCCATTGGTAGTCACGGACGACATGCAAGCGCTAGGCTTGAACAGTACCTTTATTGCGGGATATTTTTATGATAACGCGCCTAATTTATTACCCTATTATTCAACACCTGCCAACTCAAGAACAGATATTAACACCAACCCGGATTGGTATAGTCAAACAACACCTTCAGACATGGGGATGTTATTAGAAGATATCTACCAATGCTCTGAGACTTCAGGAGGAGCATTGATCGCCACCTTTCCCGAACAATTTAGTAAAACATCGTGTCAACAAATGATTCAATATCTTAAGGAAGATAAAATTGGATTACTGATCGAAGCAGGAGTTCCAGATGGGACATCAGTCGCACACAAACATGGATGGGTGCTGGATGTGGATACTGGTGTTTACCACGATATAAGTGATTCTGCAATTGTCTATTCTCCTGGTGGAAATTATATAATTACAATTTACGCCTACCACCCTGTTCAAATTATTTGGGAATATCCCACCTCGCGATTAGGAGCAGCCCGGATGTTCGCAGATATTTCACGTGTAGTTTATAATTACTTTAATTTACCAACACAATAAAGAGATCAAAGGATCATCCTTGAGAATAAATTATTTTTACAATTTTTCAGAGATTTTTAGCAAATAGATGAATCAAATTATAGGATTTCTTCGTTTACAACAAATTGACACCCGCCTTGATCAAGTGAATTCCCGTCTCAAACAGATCAACAGTCTGCTTGAAGACAACAAAGCCATTGAACATATTTCAGAAATAAAAAACGCTATTAAACAAAGAATTGACTCATCTACCCACCAATTAAATTTATCTGAACAAGATGTTTTTGCTCAACAAATCAAAATTCAACAAGTAGAGGCAAGATTATATAGCGGAAAAGTAAAAAACCCAAAGGAATTAATGGATTTACAGGCAGAAATTTCAAGCCTAAAACGATATTATCTTTCGCTTGAAAATTCGCAATTGCAAATAATGATGAGCCTGGAAAACGATCAAAAAGAGTACGAAAAAGCATGTGTGGATTTTAATTCGGTTGAAAAAGAATTCTTTTCCAAGAATAAGATATTAATTATTGAAAGAGATGCTAATTTAAAAGAAATCGAGCGTCTTGATGCTGAAAAGAAGGCAGCGGAAAATTCTATAAGTAAACAAGATTTATTGATTTATGAGGAATTGCGCCAAAAAAAGGGAGGCATAGCTGTTTCAACGACTTCCGATGGCGCTTGCAATTCATGTGGTGCAACATTGACACCTGCCCAAGAACAAGCTGCAAAATCTGCAGAACAAACAATTCGCTGCCCAACCTGCGGGCGATTTCTCTATGTTGATTAATCAGTAACTCTACATTGAAATAGGATATTAATCCTTTTGAATCTTTGTTATCCATAAATAAGTAATGTCATTAAATCAACCATTGCACATTATTTGAAAACAATTTAAGACCTTTTCATGATTGGATATTTTACGATCTTCAACTAATTGGAGTAAATAATTAATGCTGATCACCCATGCCACAATTATCACCTGGGAAAATCCTAACCGAATATTAGAAGACCATGCAATTCTAATCAATAATGAATTGATCCAGGATGTCGGACCTCAGAAAAAATTAATAAAAAAATATCCTGATGAGAAAATAATCGATGCTGAAGGTCAATTTGTGCTTCCTGGGAATATTTGTGCACACACACATTTTTATGGAGCTTTTTCAAGAGGAATGTCTATCCCCGGGTTGCCTCCAAAGGATTTCCCAGAAATATTATCCAAACTATGGTGGCCTCTTGATCGATCCCTTACGCATGAAGACGTTTATTACTCAGCCATGGTTAGCATGATTGATGCGATAAAGCACGGGACTACATCATTGATTGACCATCATTCATCTCCGAATTCCATTGATGGGTCTTTGGATATTATTGCATCTGCAGTTAAGAAAACAGGGGTTCGTTGTGTTTTAAGTTATGAAGTTTCAGACAGAAATGGTCCAGAGAACGCCAAAGCGGGAATCTCAGAGAACATTCGCTTTCTTAAAACCCTAAAAAATAATGAAGTTAATTCTTCATTGATATCTGGAGCTTTTGGATTACATGCAAGTTTAACCTTATCATCTGAGACGCTCGATGCGTGCAAAGAGAGTGTCCCCGAAGATGTAGGTTTTCATATCCATGCAGCCGAATCTTCGGATGATGAATACGATAGCATCTATAAATCTGGTTTACGTGTAATTGACCGATTGGATCACCACAAAATACTTGGCTCAAAGACCATTATTGCCCATGCTGTCCACGTTGATGCCAGGGAAATATTAAAATTGAGTGAAACTCAAACATGGGTCACACATCAACCTCGCTCGAATATGAACAACGGCGTTGGAGTTGCTCCGATTGAATCCCAATTGCGTTCTGGGATCAAGCTTTGCCTGGGAAATGATGGTTTTTCTAATGCAATGTGGGAAGAATGGAAAACAGCTTACCTTTTGCAGAAATTATGGAACCATGATCCTCGATCTTTATCCGGAACAGATATAACTCAAATAGCCATATACAATAACGCTTCCCTGTTGAATGTATTTTATCCAAAAGCACCTATCGGTGTTATTACTCCGGGTGCGATGGCAGATATTATTTTTGTTGACTACCATGCTCCAACTCCGCTAACTGAAGATAACTTACCCTGGCATATTCTTTTCGGTTTTCATGAAAGCATGGTAACTACAACGATTGTGGCTGGGAAAATATTAATGAGAGATAGACAGCTGATATATATCGATGAAAAAGAAGTTTCAAGTAAAGCAAATATTCTTGCAGCTCAAGTATGGAAACGTTATGAATCAAGTTTTAGATAATAGAGGTGATCATGATTGAACACAACAAAGATAATGTTATCGCACTCATCGGCGGTACAGGCAAAGAAGGAAAAGGTCTCGCTTATAGGTTGGCAAAGGCTGGTTATCCGATAATTATCGGTTCCAGAGATCTTTCAAAAGCATCCGAAACAGCCACCTACCTGGAAAGCATGCTCCCTAAAAATAGCAGAATTTCAGGATCGACCAACGAAGAGGCTGTAAAAAAATGTCAAATAGCTGTATTGACAATACCTTATTCTGCACACCAAATTACAATTGAAAATTTATCAAGTTTTCTAAGAGATAAACTTGTTGTTGACGTGACTGTGCCTCTTTCGCCACCCAAGATAACACGAGTTCAGATGCCGGCAGCTGGAAGTGCAGCCCAGGAAACAGTTCTTATTCTGGGAGAAAATGCTTTGGTAGCAGCTGCCTTCCAAAACATTTCATATGAAAATTTAATGAATGATTCTGAGAAAAGTAGCTGCGATGTTCTCGTTACTGGTACAAATAAGGAGTCACGAAGCCTAACCCTGGAATTGGTAAAAGATACAGGTTTTATTGGATGGGACGCCGGTCCAATCGAAAATTCAGTTGTGCTTGAGGGTTTAACCAGCGTTCTAATTGGCATTAATCGCCAGTATAAAACAACCCATGCAGGAATCCGCATTACCGGGGTTGACAGGGGAGATTAATGCTCGAACTAACTCCTCTTAAATCCTTTCCACTTGTCAAAACGGGTGATGACCTTGTAGAGTTTATTATTGCTTCTTTATCAGCAACAAATATTGCTTTAGAAAATAACGATATCCTGGTTTTAGCTCAAAAGGTTGTTTCTAAAAGCGAAGGAAGACAGATTAACCTAGAGTCAGTTAAACCGTCCTTAAGAGCGATTGAAATTGGTATTCGTTGTGAAAAAGATCCACGTTTTATTGAATTGGTTATACAAGAAAGCAAATCAGTACTACGCGTTCGTGTGGGGACCATCATTGTTGAGCATAAACTCGGATTCGTATGTGCCAATGCAGGGATAGATCATTCGAACGTTTGTTTAGAAAATAACACCAGCGAAAATATTGTATTGCTACTACCAGAAGACCCTGATAAATCTGCCAAAATAATTAAGAAAAGGTTAGATTCTTTTTTTGGAGTAAATATCGGCATACTGATCATTGATTCTCACGGACGACCCTGGAGACTCGGAGTCGTTGGCACATCTATTGGTGTTGCAGGACTTCCCAGCTTGGTTGATATGCGTGGAAAACCTGATTTATTTGGTGAAGAACTTCGAATAACGCAAATTGCTGTTTCCGATGAATTAGCTGGCGCTGCATCTCTTATGATGGGACAGGCAAATGAAGGTCTACCTGTGATCCATGTGCGAGGTTTCCCCTATCCTTTGGATGACGGCAAATTTCAGGATCTGCTTCGCCCGTATGAATTAGATATGTTTCGCTAGACAAACCAAAATTGGATATATTAAATTCATGAAGATTGTCGCTCTTGCTGGTGGTGTAGGTGGCGCTAAAATGGTAGACGGATTATCGAGAGCCAGCTCCGCTCTTGATCTCACGATCATCGTAAATACTGGAGATGATTTTACTCACCTCGGATTACGCATATGCCCGGATATCGATACGATTTGTTACACACTTGCCGGTCTCGCAAACCCCGATACAGGATGGGGAAGACTAGATGAGAGCTGGCATTTTATTTCAGAGGTAAAGACCCTCGGAGGGGAAGATTGGTTCCAAATAGGGGATAAGGACCTGGCCACACACATAGAACGAACAAGAAGGTTAAGTGAAGGTCAGCCACTAAGTAGAATTGTACGAGATTTTTGTAGAAGGTGGAAAGTTAAACATACCGTTCTTCCAATGAGTGATCAATCAGTGGCAACAATTGTATGTACCAAAGAATACGGAGAACTTTCTTTTCAGGATTATTTTGTCAGAAAAAAATGCACGCCTTCAATCAAGACTTTTAGGTTTGAAGGAATAAACAACGCAGAACCTGCACCAGGTGTATTAGATTCTATTGAGCAGGCAGATGCAATTGTCATATGTCCTTCAAATCCCTGGGTAAGCATCGATCCAATACTGAATGTTCCTAATATTCTCTCCAACCTTGAGAAGAAACCAATAATAGCAATATCACCAATAATTGGAGGAAAATCAGTTAAAGGACCTGCTGCCAAGATGTATTCAGAACTCGGCCTCCAACCCTCTGCACTTTCAGTAGCCAAACAGTATAAAGAATTTATCAAGGCAATCGTTATTGATAATCAAGATTTATCATTAACCGAAAATATTAACCTGTTAGGAATTATGCCTTTTACTACCAGCATTTTGATGAAAACAATTGAGGACAGGCGAAATCTAGGACAAGATGTGCTAAACTATATAGACAGGATAATTAGATAGCAAAATGACCATATGGGCAATCGTTCCCGTAAAACCTTTTAACTTGGGAAAATCCCGCCTTGCGGGTTCTATCTCAGAAGATGATCGCATAAATCTTAATACAAAGTTACTTGTACATACCCTAACAACCCTGGCAGAAATATCAGAAATTAGCCAAGTACTGGTCGTAAGTCGCGATTCAAATGTTTTATCAATTTCAAGAGACCTTGGTGCAAAAACTGTATTAGAGAATGGCTCTCCCCTTCTAAATACAGCTCTAACAAGGGCTACAGTTTTCGCTCAACTACACGCAATCTACGGAGTATTAATACTCCCTGCTGACCTTCCATTGCTCTCGAAAAATGATATTCTCTCACTAATAGAAGCTGCATCAAACCCTCCAGTTGTGGTTATTTCACCAGATAGACGCAATGAAGGCACAAACGCATTACTAATCTCACCTGCAGGTCTTATCGAGTATGATTTTGGACCAAATTCATTTGATAGACATTGTTGTAATGCCAAGTTAGCGGGTGCGAGGCTCGAGATCGTAAATTTGCCATCCTTGGCTTTTGACCTTGATATTCCAGAAGATCTTCAAATGTTAGATAAACTCAAAGGATTGATTTAAAATTAAATTTGGATATTTTTAAGGAGAAGAATAATGTCTCAACGTGTTGCACTTTATCTACAAGATTCCCACGATCTTAGGGATGGATTGGACTATGTCAAGTATGCGGAATTGCATGGATTCGAAGCAGTTTGGCAAGCAGAATCAAGATTAGTGCGCGATGCAATAGTTCCAATGGCAGCTTATGCAGCAGTTACCGAAAAAATTAAAATTGGGTCAGGAGTAATTAACAATTGGACTAGGAATATTGGATTACTGGCAGCAACATTTCTTACGCTGGATGATCTCGCTCAAGATCGAATAATATGTGGAATTGGAGCTTGGTGGGATCCCCTGGCTAAAAATGTCGGTATTGAGCGACGAAAACCGCTACTTGCGATGCGCGAGACTATAGAAATCTTAAGGCGATTACTTAATATGGAGCGGGTTACTTTTCATGGAGAATTTCATCATGTTGATGGTATTGAACTAGATGTAGTTCATGGAAGACGTGAGCCAAGACATGTTCCTATTATGATTGGCGCTACCGGTGACAAGATGATGGAAATGGCCGGGGAGATCGCAGATGGCGTTGTTTTAAATTACTGCGTTCCCCCGGAATATAACGATAGGGCTTTAGATTTGTTGGCAATTGGTGCTAATAGATCCGGAAGAACATTTGATAGTATCGATAGACCTCAACTGGTTGTTTGTTCTGTTGATCATGACCATGATCAAGCATACGAAACCTCAAAGATGCTTCTATGCCAATACCTGGCCCAACAACCACATATCGCTTCTGCATCCGGGGTGTCTTTGGAAATTGTCTCAAAAATTCAATCCATACTGGGTTGGCCGGCTACTAAGGAACAGATCAATCTTGCCAAACACTTAGTTCCAGATGAATTGGTAAGCCGGATCACTGCTTCGGGAACACCTGACGAAGCCCGTGTAAAGGTAAAAGAATATATTAAACGAGGTTGTACATGCCCGATTTTATATCCGGCTGGTGGTAATGTAAAATTGCTGATTGATACATTTTCATCAAAATAGTTGACCATCCATTTGTCAAAATTCAAGCACGAAAGCACCTATTTGGAAGATAATGAAAAAACAACCCAATTCTTTACATTGTTTTATATGTGGAATAGAGAATCCAATTGGATTAAAACTTAGGATCTACGAGATTGAAGATGGTTTGGTTGAGGCTAATTATATTGCTCCAGAACATTTCCAAGGTTATCCTGGAATGCTACATGGAGGAATTGTTGCTGCAATTTTAGACGAAGTCAGTGGTCGCGCCTTGATGGGAAATCCATCATCTCCCCGATTCATGTTTACGGGAAAATTGGAAGTTAAATACCGTAAACACATTCCAATTGGAGAACCACTCCATATAATAGGAAAAGCTGGTAATTCGAAGGGGAAAATGGCTAAAGGGTGGGCAGGAATCTATAATGAAATTGGTGAACTACTTGCTGAAGCCACCACCCTATTAATTGATGTTCCTCAAAGTATACTGGAACAAGCTGATCTAAACACTCTCGGGTGGAAAATTATTCCAGACTGACACAGGACAATTTCCTATGGCTAAATATTATCGACCACAAACTTTATCAGACGCTCTTCTTCTCTTGAGCAAACCTAATACTATCCCGCTTGCAGGTGGAACACACATTAATACGAAATTTCGTGGCCTTCATGATGTTGTTGACCTGCAAAATCTGGGTTTAGACAATATAGTCGTTCAAAATAAGAAAATTAAGATTGGCTCAACACTAAAACTTCAGAAACTGTTTCAAAATAACCAAATTCCTGAATATTTTAGAACTGCCATTAAGCTTGAAGCTCCATTAAATATTAGGAACTCAGCAAGTTTGGGTGGATTATTGCTTACGTGCGATGGTCGCTCACCTGTTGCCACCTGTTTGATGGCTTTAGATGCAAGGATAATTCTTGAACCTAACCATGAAGAAATTCTAATATCTGATTTTTTTATTATTCGAAAAAATTTTCCTAAAGAACGACTCATAACAACAATAATCTTTTCCATCGATCAGCTTTTTTGCTTCGATCATGTTGCGCGAACGCCATTTGATAAACCTATTGTCTGTTCAGCATTGTCCATCTGGCCAAATGGACGATCAAGACTGGCACTGGGTGGTTATGGGGATCAACCCTTGCTCGTTGCAGATGGGAATTTTTCAGACGCCATCTCTGCAGCAGCACGAAATTCCTTTCTCAACGCTGAAGATGAATGGGCTTCAGCAGAATATCGGTCTGATATGGCAGAAATATTATCCAGAAGATGCATCTCAATTTTAAATTCTAGAAAATAAATGAAAAGAAGTTACCAGAACTTTCTCGGAATAATTATTTGCTTATTCATTGCAGGCAGCACATATCTCTGGGCGTTAAAATTAATGCAATCTCTTTATAATTACCGCTCACCTTTGTCAAATTCACCACCTCCACCTGGAGAAAGCACAAAGCCTGCGATTACTCATAAAGTTGTTATCATACTTATAGATGGATTGAGAGTAGATACTGCTTACAATTCAGAAATTATGCCTTTTCTTAATATCCTTCGAAATGATGCAGCCTGGGGGATCATGCACAGTCAAACCCCATCCTACTCAGAACCAGGATGGACCACTATCCTTACAGGATCCTGGCCAGAGCTATCGGATGGTCCAGCTTTGAATTTAGATTATGAGGATATTTATCCCTTCACTCAGGATAATATCTTTTCAGCCGCGCATCGCTATGGGTTAAAAACTGCTATTTCTGGTTATTATTGGTTTGAAAAATTACTTCCTGCTGGATCAGTGGACTATTTCTTCTACACGAAAGGGGAGGATGATAAAGCTGATCAAGCAGTATTAGCTGCAGCATTACCCTGGTTTACTAATAATGATATCAATTTAATACTTGTTCACATCGATCAAGTCGATTATGCAGGGCATCATCAAGGAGGACCTCAAAGTTTCTATTGGAATGATGCCGCAAAACGTGCTGATACTATGATAAATACAATAATAAGCAAATTGGATTTATCTCAGAATACGGTCCTGATTTTGTCTGACCATGGTCAAATCGATTCAGGTGGCCATGGCGGAAAGGAGACTGTTGTATTGACAGTACCCTATCTCTTTTCGGGAAAAGGGATCATACCTGGAAATTATTCTGACATCCAAATGGTTGATATTGCCCCGACTATTTCTGTGTTATTAGGGTTAAACATCCCAGCATCAAATCAAGGTAAGTTGTTGTTAGACATTCTTGAAATTAACTCTGACAAAAGAAATCAGGTAAATTCAGCTCTCTCCCTTCAGCAAACTCAACTCCTTCAATCTTATTCTGAGGCAACAAATCAAGAAATTACTTTGCTAAGTGGAGATAATGTTGTAACATCGGTTCAAAATTCCATTTTATTTTCTCGAGATGAGCGACACAAATCTGAAATTCTTAAAAGATCCTTAATCGTTGTTATCATCCTTGGAACCTGTCTATTTTTTATTCTTCGCAACATACCTTTAAAGAAGATTCTTCCCTATCTTTTAGCAGGAATACTCTATATATCAATATTTAATATTCGCTATTCTCTAATCGACAAACATCCATATTCTTTATCATGGATATCTAGTCAAGCTGGGCTTGTTAATTATTTGGTCGTTACATCCATAATTTCATTTTCTATCAGTTGGCTATTGCTCAATATTTTCTTGAAGACTTTCTTCAAATCACCAATAGAAATTACTCGCAACACGTTAATTTGCACGATCTCATCAATTTTGATAATCGCCATTCCTGTATATATCAGTTATGCCGTAAATGGTCCCTTGGTATCTTGGACATTGCCCAAAATGCTCAGTATGTATTTGGCCTTTATTGCACTTCTACAATGTCTCTTAATCGCAGTTTTTGGGAGTTTATTAGCAGTCTTATCAGTACCTATTCATTTGGTCGCACGAAGGTTTGCTGGAGCAAATATTAATGAAAATTAACCTGATTATTAATGGTTTTAAACACGAATTCACAATATCACCTGATGATACATTATTTGCTACCCTAAGGAAAGCGGGTTACTATTCTATTAAATTTGGTGATGAAAACGGTTTATCTGGAGTTGATACTGTATTACTTGATGGAGAACCAATAAATTCATGCCTTTTATTAGCCGCACAAGCTGAAGGGCATAAAATAGTTACAGCAGAAGCGTTAGGAGAAATGCCTGAACAAGGTTGGAAAAAAACTTCTGGACTTCATCCCTTACAGATTGCATTTATTAAGACAGGAGCAATTCAATGTGGATATTGTACTCCTGCTCAATTACTCGCCGCAAAAGCGCTCCTGGATAAAAACAACAACCCCAGTGAAGAAGAGATCCGAGAAGCACTATCAGGTGTGTTATGTCGGTGTACGGGTTATCAAAAACCAGTTGAGGCAGTCATGCTTGCCTCTTCAATGATGCGGAACGAAACACCAAATTTAGCAAGTTCAAATTTATTGATAAAAATGGATTCCAAAGTTCCATTACAAGTAGTTGGAAAGTCTGAAGTTAAGAGCGATGCTGTAAAATTAGCCCAGGGTAATCCAGCCTTTACAGCAGATATCGATAAAAAGGGAATGTTGTATGCCAAAGTTCTACTAAGTCCTCATGCACATGCGCGAATTAAGAAAATTGACACAAGTCAAGCACTTGCTTTACCCGGTGTTGAAGCAGTTTTAACCTGGAAGGATATTCCCCGTGTTATTTTCTCCACTGCCGGTCAATCAGATCCAATTCCAGGACCTTTGGATACATTTTCCTTAGATAATAAAGTTCGTTTCGTTGGTGATAGAGTTGCCTTTGTTGCTGCTGAGAGTATCGAAATTGCTGAAGAAGCAATAAAACTAATCAAGGTTGACTACGATCTTCTTGAACCCATCATAAAACCAACGGATTCCCAGAAAAAAAACGCTCCCATTTTACATGATGAAATTGAATTTAAAAATTTTGCAGACTCCGATCCTAATAAGAACCTTGCTGCAGAAATTCGGATAGATATAGGCAATGTAGAAAATGGTTTCAAAGAAGCTGATGAAATATTTGAAGGTGATTACGAAGTTTCAAAAGTTCAACAAGCTCATCTTGAACCACATGTTGTAATAACGTATTGGGACGAGGATGATCGTCTCGTAATTCGAACAAGTACGCAGGTACCATTTCATATTCGAAGAGTCTTAGCACCAGTTCTAAATTTGCCAGTAAAAAGAATACGCGTAATAAAACCTCGTATTGGAGGTGGTTTTGGTGGTAAACAAGAGATTCTAATTGAAGATATTGCTGCCCACTTGACTATTGCCACAAAAAAACCTGTTTTACTAGAGTTTACACGCGAAGAAGAGTTCATTTCATCCCGGTCTCGGCACCCCATGAAAATTCATATGAAAACTGGTGTCAAAAAAGATGGCACAATTACAGCCAATGAAATGATCGTCCTTTCTGATACAGGTGCATATGGATGTCATGCCCTAACAGTAACCGGAAATACCGGTCATAAATCCATGGCTCTATATGTCGGCGATGGAATCTATAGAAAATCTCCAAACATCAGATTTTATGCTGATGTTGTTTACACAAACACACCACCTTCCGGTGCCTTTCGAGGATATGGTGTTCCACAAGGATTCTGGCCACTTGACAGACATATGGAAAAGATCGCTCATAAATTGGGTTTGGATCCGTTGGAGTTCCGATTAAAAAATGCCCTCCACGCTGGGGAATACCATCCATTTAGTACGGAATGGAACGAGGGACGTGAACCTCGTCCGGAAGTAATTAATACAGTTGGTTTGGAGGAATGCACCAAACAAGGAAAAATTGCCATAGAATGGGACAAAAAATATAAAAATCAAAGTTGGCACGAATCAAATTCTGATCTCCCAAATATGAGGAAGGCTTCAATCCGAAAAGGCATTGGCGCTGCCTTGGTAATGCAAGGTACTGCCATCCCTTATCTTGATATGGGTGGGGCTTCGATCAAAATGAACGATGACGGCTCATTCAACCTGCTTGTAGGGGCAACAGATCTAGGGACTGGTTCAGATACAGTTCTTGGACAAATGGCTGCTGAGATACTAGGTGTTCCCTTAGAAGATATTATTACCTACTCATCAGATACTGATTTCACTCCTTTTGATAAAGGCGCTTATGCATCCAGCACAACTTATGTATCTGGGGCTGCTGTTGTTCAAGCAGCAAAGATAGTCGCGGAACGTATAAAAATTAGGGCTTCAGAATTACTTGATGTTCCAGATCATACCCAGATAGAATTATCTGACAGGAAGGCACTATCCCCCGACGGGAGTTATATTCCTTTATCAGAAATCGCATTGAGCACTTTACATCATTATAAGCAAGAACAGATCATGGCAGTATCATCTTTTGTGGCAGAAAGCTCCCCACCGCCATTTGCAGCTCAATTTGCTGAAGTATCTGTTGATATCGAAACTGGTCAAGTTACCGTTGACCAACTTGTAATGGCTGTCGATTCAGGCCAGATCATTAATCCTAGCACCGCATTTGGACAAATTGAAGGTGGAATGACCCAGGCACTTGGGTATGCAATGTGCGAAGAAATGGTTTATGATGTTCAAGGCAATGCCCGGGAAAAAGACCTTTCGAGCTATCATATCTTCCGCTCAAATGAGATGCCAATACTCAAATCGATATTTGTAGAAACAAAGGAGCCCAGCCATCCCTTTGGGGTTAAGGCAGTAGCGGAAATTCCCATGGATGGAGTTGCACCAGCTATCGGAAATGCTATTTGGGATGCCGTCGGAATTGACATAGATACCTTACCGATCACACCAGAAAAAGTATGGCGAGCTTTAAAACAGAAATAAGAGAAACAAATAATACTAATGAAATCTATATATCACGCCCTCTTAGAGCTCGAACAAAATTCTCAATCTGCTGCTCTTTGCACAGTTGTCAGAACGAGCGGCTCAACTCCACGTCATTCTACAAGCAAAATGCTGGTTTATCCTGACGGATCAATAATCGGAACCGTTGGTGGGGGAGAATTAGAAAATCAGACTATTTTAGAAGCCATACTTGTCATCAAAAAAAATGAACCCAAGCTTATTGAATACAACATGACCGATCCAGAACGTGGTGATGTTGGCATTTGCGGAGGCCAGGTAATGATTTTTATTGAGCCAATCAACCCCTCGCCATTAATTGTTGTTATAGGAACTGGGCATGTTGGGAAAGCTGTTGCCTACCTATCTAAATGGCTCGGTTATCGGGTTGCAATTTCAGATGATCGACCTGGATTCTGCTCACCGGAAACCAATCCAGATGCGGACTATTATTATCCAACAGAGATGGAGAACCTACCAGATCACCTGACTATAACAGATCAGACCTATCTGATTTTGACTACACGCGGGGTTTCAACTGATGTCGCAGGTTTACCCGTATTATTGAAAACAACTGCAGGTTATATTGGAGTTATTGGATCCAAACGACGATGGGAGGAAACCGTTAAACAACTCCTCCTCGAAGGAATTACTCGGGAAGAACTCGCAAGGGTTCACTCTCCTATTGGGCTTGATCTAAACGCAGAAACACCCGAGGAGATAGCCTTGAGCATTTTGGCGGAAATTCTTCTGATAGAAAAACTTGGAACTGGAAAGTTCATGAAGGAGAAACTTTGATCTCGCCAATTAATCAACGAATGTTTCATGGAGGCATAAAAGCTTCAGCTCTTGCGGATCATTTGGTCGCAAAATTTAACGACAGGCAACATCGTACACATTTAGAATTGAAGGGGGAATCTGCGTTGGTACAAATAGGATCTGTGCATGGAACACCAATCACAGTCCACATCACCGATACAACTGGTGGCGTGCTTGTATCAATGGGGAGAGACCGAAATTGGATAGATAAAATAGCCGATGCGAGTGATATCTTTGAACGAGCATCTTCCAATCCCATTTCCTTTTTATCAGCAATTCCTGATATCATCGGAGAATTCAACAAGGGAAATCTTGCTCCAATAATTTGGAATACCATTTATGATATATGTGCACTTACCCTGTCTTTGGCAGGTGAAATTAACGCCCCAGAAAATCCAATTATTTGCGCATATTGCAAAACCAAGAACGATCCCGAATACACTTCTTGTATTTCTTGTGGTGGTGAATTATTGTTTCCTCTACCCAGGATTTGCCCTAAATGTCAACGAAACCATTCTTCGGATGCATTATTTTGCCAAGCGTGTGGAACTCGTTTAGTTGATGGATGACCGAGCAACCTGCCGAACAAACCTGCGTAGATAATTTGTGACTACTTGTATACTATCACTGCATGGAATATAATAAGACAACTTCAGCAACACTATTTGAAAGGAGTAATAAATGGCCAGGATTTTTGATGTAATAGAATACTCAGATGAGATGAAAGATGAGATAGTTCATCGTTTTCCAGAGAGTGGAATAGGTGATTTTCGAATCGGTTCGCAAGTAATCGTCAGAGAAGCACAAAACGCAGTATTCTTCCGCGATGGGAATGCTCTGGATACCTTTGGACCTGGTCGGCATACAATTGCCACTGCCAACGTCCCAAAACTTATCGATTTTATTGGGAAAGCATTCAATGATCGGACTCCATTTCCAGCGGAAGTTTATTTTGTCTCGATGAGAGAATTTACCAATAGAAAATGGGGAACACCTCAACCCATTATTGTTCGTAATCCAGGAATGGGATTGGGAGTTGCATTGTTGCAAGGGTTTGGATCCTACTCATTTAAAGTGAGCGACCCTCAGCAATTTGTTACCCAAGTGGTAGGTACTCAAGGTACTTATCGCATGAATGAAATTGAAGATCGCTTACGCAATGTTCTTCTTTCAAAACTAGCCGATATTTTAGGGGAAACAACTTCAGCTAAAAGTGTAGTTGAATTGATCGGATTAACTGAAGAAATTGGAGCAGGCATTCGAGCGAAAGGCCAAGATGATTTTGCTGCCCTCGGTCTCACACTTATTTCGTTTTATATTGGCAATCTAAAACCATCTGATAAATCCGCACAGGAATTAAGGGATATGGGAATGCTCGATATGAGCACATATACACAACTTCAAGCTGCAGATGCGATGCGTGATGCAGCTCAAAATCCAAGTGGCGGCGCAGGATTAACCGCTGGCATAGGCGCTGGTATGGGTATTGGAAACTTAATGCAACAAGCGACTTCAGGTGCTGTTGCAAGTCAACAACCATCAAGTTCACCTGCAACAAATAATGGCATGTCAGATGTAATGACGCCTTCCGAGGCTGCGAAAGTATTGAAAGTATCTGAAGAAGATGTCATGGCTGCCATCACATCAGGAGATTTAAAGGCAAAGAAACTTGGAAATGCTTATAGAATTAGCAAATCTTCACTTGAAGAATTCCTAGGAAGCTAGTCTTAACGCGAACATATAATCCAGAACAGGTCACTTTTTTGTGACCTGTTTTGAATTATGTCAATATCATTTTATCGATAAGAAATATCTGAAGGTTCTTCCAATATAACCCCACTTATTGCATTGATAATATCTCCAGCCATAATTGAAGTTACACCACCCATGTTTTCTGCTGCCTGCAATCCAGCTTTTGCATGATACCAAGCACCTGCAATTGCAGAGTTATATGCATCCATACCTTGTGCACGATAACCAACAATCATCCCTGCGAGCACATCTCCACTTCCTGCTCGAGAAAGCGCAGGAGTAGCAACTGGAATGAGTGTGGTCGATCCACTTGGATCTGCTATTATTGTAAACGCTCCTTTTAATACAACTATTTGCTTCCATTCTTTTGCAAAGTGTTCTGCAACACTCAATCGATTTGCCTGGATTTTTTCTCTTGATACTCCTGTTAGTATCTCCATTTCGCCAGGGTGAGGAGTAAGAATTGAATTCTCAGGCAAAATATTTGGCCAATCAGGAATCTTTGCCAAAAGTTTTAGTCCATCTGCATCTATTACAAGGGGAGGAATTTTGTTATTTTGTTCCTTTCTTTTCAATTTTGGGTTTTGTACAAAACCGATTCTATCCTGATTCATAATTGTTTTAGAACTATCGCAAAGAAGTGTTTTCATAAAATCATATGTCGTTTCTTCTGTCCCCAGTCCACATCCTACCAATAAAGCAGTAGATCTATCGAGGTTTTTCATCAATACTGGAGCTGCGGATCCAGCGATTGAACCCAATTCATTTGGCAATAGCAACCAGGTTGCTTCAGGAAAATGCCCAGCTAGTGTGGAATGTAAAAGAGAAGGAATTCCCAATGTCACAAGTCCTACCCCGACCCGATATGCCGCAATGCCAGCCAATAAAACAGCTCCGGAATAATTTAATGATCCTGCAACAATTAATGCTGTTCCAAAAGTACCCTTATGTGCTTGCAAGGGTCTTTTTACGGAAGACAATCGTATTAGTTTCTCATCAGCTACCTGTCGCTTCACGGATATCAGTGATGAATTCTTTTCAGAAAAACCAATATCTATAAACTCAAGTTTTCCTGCATATTCATAAGCAGGAAGAATTAATAAACCCTGTTTAACTGCAGCCATGCAAAAAGTAATGTCTGCTTTAAATGATTCATTTGATATTTCGCCAGTATCACAATCAATTCCTGATGGGCAATCCACGGCAATTATGATCGGTTTATTTTCTAATTCATTAATAATTCGTTTTACATTTTGAAGAGGATTTTTTATTGTCGGTTTTAGTGGTAACTTAATTCCAGTTCCGAGGACTCCATCCACCAAGATATCACATTCATCAATTAATTCATGTAAAATAGTGAATTGCTTATCCTCTACACAATTTAATGTTTTACTTCCAAGATCAGTAAGTCTCTTTAACAATGGATCATCTACCGTGTCACGATTTATCAGGTAAGCTGTCACAGAATAATTCAATTCAGCTAATTGACCCATAGCGATAAGAGTATCACCACCGTTATTTCCTGGTCCAACCAATGCAAGAATTTTGACTTGTTGTTTATTTAGTCTATGCGCAATTCTAATTATTTCTTTTCCTAAATTAATCCCTGCGTTTTCCATCATATTTTGATAGGTCAAACCGTTTTCATTGGCTTCATTTTCGAAATTGCGCATTTGTTCCACTGAAACAAGTTTCATTGCATCGCTCCGCTTAAAAACATTTATTGGAAAAAATATTAGATAAATTCTTTAACAAGATCTTTCAATCCGAGGTTCTTTAACTTATTCTCTGTCGGGATACCTTTTTCTTTATCCCATTCACGAGCAGAATAATAAGCATCCATCATCTCTTCAAATGGAATCATATATCCTGCAGATCCTCCATCAGGTAACGGTTCTAAGAAAGCTTTTGGCAATTTGTCATTCGATTTATCCAAACCCAATCGAATATTAATACATCGCTTGAGGTTCCAAGCTCGCTCCCCGCTTAAAATAAGCTCTTCTGGGGTATATTCATAACCTGTTGCTGCGTTAACAAGGTTCGCAATCATAACAATTGGAATATTTGAAAAAAGACATAAAACTAAAGCATCAAAAATTGATCGATAGTTCTGATGCCTGGCAACATTGGCAGCTTTTTCAGCGCCATCTTGTCGAGAGAAATAATTTATTCCTATAGTTTCATCAGTTTGCCCCCAGTCCACCATAAAATAATCTGATTTATTGTGGCAAGCTCCTCTGGGGCTGGTTGCGTAGACTAGCGCCATCCCGGAAGCTCCCCGTGGATCATGGTATGGTACTTCGAGTCCATTAACCTGGACAGCGGCTTCTTCTACACCAAAGGTTTTGGCAAACTTTTTAGAACCATCAGCCATAAAATCCCCAATTCCAACTCGACCAGCAATTAAATGGATCAAATTCTCCAGAGTTGATAAATCACCCCACTCTAATTCAAATCCTCCTGTATCTGATTGGTTAATCGATCCATCTGCAAACATTTTATATGCCAGGCCAATTACATTCCCGGTACTTATGGTATCCAGCCCATACATATCACATAATTCGTTGAATTTGACTATTGAGTTGATGTCACTATTCAATAGGTTTGGTCCAAAACTCACTAGAGTCTCATATTCTGGACCTTTTCTGTGCTTCCCATCTCCGATATCGACTACACGACCACATGCGATCACACACCCATGACAAGCTTTTGTACCTACCAGTATCTTCTCACTTATTAAGGAGCCTGAAATATTGTCTGATCCTTCAAATATTCCTTGCGAGTAATATTTTTTTGGCATGATCCCCAGATAATTGCTGTAGTCTGCGACACTTGCTGTTCCCAGATCATGAGCCACTTGTGTGACCAGATCCTTGCGTAAGAAACGATTGGATTCCGACCTAATATTGTTATAAACTTCTGGCTGAACCAATGGCAATTTCCCTGAACCTTGCACTGCGATTGCTTTTAATCTTTTTGATCCCATCACAGCGCCTAATCCAGTCCGTCCGGCTGTTCTGCCGTGGTCACAAAAAATACCTGCAAAAACCACTTTATTTTCACCTGCCGGGCCTATTCCCAAGACTTTTGCCTTTGGTTGGTCAATTCTCTCTTTTATTTTTAGCTGTATTTCGTAAGTATCAAGCCCCCATAAATCTTCAGCGTGGTGGAATTCCACCTTTCCATTAATTATGGAAATAAATAGAGGAAATTCAGAAATGCCGGTTATCAATAAACCATCAAAACCCGAAAAACGAAGCTCAGGTCCCCAAAAACCACCACAATTTGATTCAGCCCAAAGCCCTGTTGCTGGAGATTTTCCACATACGACAAATCTTCCGACTGCAGGACCTAGAGTTCCTGTTAGAGGTCCACACAGGAAAAGAAGGGGTGAATTACTCGAATAAGGGTCCAACTCCTTAGTCAAATAATCGAATAATATTCGGGCACCAAGTGCTGAACCTCCGATATAGTCTTTTTCCCATTGGTAAGGGATTATGAAAGATTCAGATTGCTTTGTTGACAAATCTATTTTTAATATTGCTTGCATATTAAAAAAACCTTTTGCTACAATATTTCACTAGTGATTTCGCGCGCACACCTTACAAAATCTAAAACCGTTGGTACATTTCGCATCATCACAGCCATACTTCCCCTTACTATTAATTTTCTCGTTAGCATAGCCTGCATAGGGTCTAATTTGCCTTGCATTATCCGTGCAATATTGTCATATGAAGCACTCAAAATAAATGCAGCCTTTTCTTCATCTACAGATTTCAATATTGCTGCTCGTCGGCACTTTCCATGCCAGAGATCCAAATAATAAATTATGGTATCTTGTATTATGCCGCTCGGTTCTATTACAACACAAATATCACCTTCCCACTTTGAAGCGATAGCAGCATATTTTTTATCCTCATTTAACTTTTGACACAGTGAATTTAACCATTCCGAACTTGGAAAAACTGGATTCATATGCACCTCCATATTATTGTTTATTATATCAACTAATATCTAATCCTAATCTGAAGAGTAACTCGATATTTATTTTCTGCATATCAACAATACAATTAATTCGATATATAATTGACTTGCATTATTTAGAATTCTGTACTATTCTTAATTAGCGATTATTCATTTATCTCAAAGGAGGTGCGTTCACCAGATTAATATCCAGGCACTATAAGAGTTGATTTTGCAGATATTCAAATACACTGGAGGAGAACATGAGAAAATTTACAATAATTTCGGCTTTAATTATCATCGGTACTTTACTCGCTGCATGTGGACCCAAGACTGTAGCTCCAACTGATTTGCTTGATCAAATTAAGCAGCGTGGAACAATCATCGTTTCCACCGACCCCAATTATGAACCCCAGTCTTTCTTAAACACCGAAGGCAAACGCCCCGCAGATACTAAATGTGGAACTGAAACATTAACTTCAGCTGAAATGCAGGGGTTTGATGTTGATGTCGCGTTAGAAATCGGGAAAAGACTTGGCGTTGAAGTATGTTTCGCAACTCCTGATTGGGATATGATAACAGCTGGAAATTGGGCAGATAAATGGGATATTAGCGTTGGCTCCATGACCATTAAGCCTGCCCGTCAGGCAATTCTTGATTTCACAACACCGTACTACTATACACCTGCCATGGTCGGTACTTTGAACGATTCCGGGATCACTTCTTTGGCAGATCTGGCAGGTCAGGCGATCTGCGTTGGAAGTGCAACAACTTATGATGATTGGCTTAACGGTAACCTGGATCTCCCTGCTTCCTCGATATATGCCCAACCACCAGCTGGCGTTACAGTTGTCCCCCTCCCAACAGATCAGGAATGTGCTCAAGCACTGGCTGCTGGTCGTAAAGATTTTGTAGCTTATGTGACATCAGATACTGTACTGGATGCAAATATAGCAGCCGGAATGCCAATTACAAAAGTTGGAAAAGCAGTCTTTTCTGAAGATTTGGGAATTGCCATTGACAAGGCTCACAGCTTACCCACTGCAACTTTGCTCAAAGCTGTTGACGACATCGTCATTGCCATGCACGCCGATGGCACCCTTTCTCAGTTATCAAATAAATGGTTTGGCGCTGATCTAACCCAGGACCCCACAAAATAACTGAATAATTTTAATTTGAAGATATGGAAGCTGGAGAAATTCACTTCCATATCTTCATTAAAAAGGACAAAAAAATGTCCCTATCTGGTCATAGGAATGAATCACAAAAATCATTAACTCAAGGCGATTTGATATTTGCTGCCCAAAATCGTACAAAAAGGATATTTACAACAAACGTAGCTATATCGTGGGCGCTTCTCCTCCTTTTTTTATTATTTCTATTTAGTGGCATTACCTTTACAGTTGGTGGGCATTCTTTTAAAACGATTCACCTGGATTCAGAATTTATCAAGGAAAATGTTGGTTTTATTGCCAGCGGTGTTGGTGTTACCATTGGAATCTCAATACTTTCCATTCTTCTGGCAACCATATTGGCATTACTGGCTGCATTAGGTCGTTTATCAAAAATTCCACCAATTTATGCATTAAGTACCTTTTATGTATCATTAATTAGAGGCACACCTCTTTACCTTCAGATATTTTTCTTTTTCCTTGCTTTACCACAACTTGGCATCATACTGACCGGCATGTTTGCAGGAGTACTGGCTCTAGGTTTAAATTATGGCGCATACATGAGTGAAATTTTTAGAGCAGGACTCAGTTCGGTTGGCAAAGGTCAACGTGAAGCTGCTCTTGCACTTGGTATGACCCCCAACCAAATGATGCGCAGAGTTGTAATTCCTCAAGCTTTGCGTTTTTCCATTCCTCCAACCGGCAATGAGTTTATTGCCATGTTAAAAGACTCTGCATTGGTTTCGGCAACTGGTTTTGTTCATGAACTCATGTGGCGTGCGACAAGGGTCGGTAGAGCTCAATTCCATAACTTGGAAGCATTAATAATTGCAGCAGTATTCTACTGGATAATGACACTTGTATTTTCAGGTTTACAGGGACGCCTCGAAGCTTATATGGCACGAGGAGATCGTTAACAATGAAACCAATCATTAAAATAAGTCACTTGGACAAGTATTTCGGTAAGCTTCATGTGCTTAAAGATATATCCCTTGAAATTGATCCCAAGGAAGTATGTTGTGTAATTGGTAGAAGTGGATCCGGGAAAAGCACCCTTCTTCGATGCATTAATTTTCTTGAAGAGCCTTCAGCAGGTATTATTGAAGTTGATGGTCTGGAAGTCAATGTAACTGTCAAGGGAAAAGAAAGGCGTCAATTGGTACATGCCCTACGTCTTAAAACAGGGATGGTTTTTCAGGAATTCAATTTATTTCCACACCTTTCTGTAATTGAAAATGTTTCAGAAGGTCCCATTACTGTTAAGAATATCGATAAAGCCAACGCCATTGAGGTTGCAGAAATGAACCTTAAGCGTGTAGGTATGCTCGATAAGAGAAATGAATTCCCCAGTCGGTTATCCGGTGGACAAAAACAAAGAGTCGCCATTGCAAGAGCCCTTGCAATGGAACCAAAAGTCATGTTATTTGATGAGCCAACTTCAGCTCTTGACCCAGAGTTAATTGGTGAAGTTTTGACTGTTATGAAAAAACTTGCAGAAGAGGGCACAACAATGATGGTTGTTACTCATGAAATGGGTTTTGCACAAGAAGTTGCGGATAGAATAATTGTTCTTGCGGATGGAGAGATTATCGAGGAAGGACCTCCTGATCAATTATTTGGAAACCAACAAGACAAAAGGACTCAAGCGTTACTTGAAAGATATATAAATTAATTTTTAGTTGCAATAATGACTCACTAACGAATATTACCTGAATACTGGCTTTTGTTAGTCATTATATGTAGTAAGAAAAGTCTTTTACAACAATATTTTCCGAGGTTTGAAAATAAGAAAAATAAGTTTATACCTTTTTAAATATAAACAAAATATTTCTAATAATATCTGTGATATAAATTAAAAACTTCGGTATTCAATCAATACCGAAGTTTCCTTGAAGATGCGCTGAGGGGGACTTGAACCCCCACGCCTTGCGGCACATGGCCCTCAACCATGCCTGTCTGCCAATTCCAGCACCAGCGCTTAAGCAAGCCGTATTATAATCGTCTTCAGTAGTATGTCAAGCAAAGTTTTTTTTCATACTCAATACATAAATATACAGGAGAAGAAATGAAAACTATTGTTGTTGATGCTATGGGTAGTGACACAAACCCGATAACTGATATCAACGGTGCAATTTTGGCTGCTCGCGAATATGGTATAAACATTATTCTTGTTGGAGATGAGGATAAAATCAGACCTTTCCTGGCAGAAAATGACTCTGAAAACTTACCAATTCGGCTTGTGCATACACCCGAGACACTCACTATGGAAGATAAAGGCATGAGCCTTGTACTCAAAGCACGACGACAAAATTCTAAGAATTCAATGGCTGTCGGATTGGACTTGGTAAAATCGGGGGAAGCAGATGCATTTGTAACAGCCGGGAATACCGGAGCTGCAAGCGTAAGCGCCTATTTTCGATTAGGAACCATACCAGGGATCGATCGACCAGCGCTTGCACCAATTTTTCCAACAGCAACTGGATCTTGTATTGTTTTGGACGTTGGGGCTAATCCAGATGTCAAGCCTGAAAATTTATTGCAATTTGCGATCATGGGTAAGGTTTATGCTGAAAGAGTGAGAGGAGTTTCCAACCCGATAATTGGTATCATCTCAAATGGGGAAGAACCTGGAAAAGGAAATCAACTCGTGAAGGATGCATACCCTCTCCTGGCTGGTTCGAACTTAAATTTTATCGGAAATGTTGAAGGAAAAGAAGTAATAGGTGGCTCTGTTGATGTAGCTGTAACAGATGGTTTTACCGGAAATGTTATGCTCAAAACATCCGAGGCAGTGGCAAAATTACTCGTCGATAAGATCAAAGAGAATATTAATTCAGGAGACATTTTTACTAAATTAGGTGGCTTGTTGATAAGAAAATCTATGGGAAAAATTAAAAAACTTATGGATCCAAGCGAAGAAGGAGCAGCTCCATTACTCGGAATCAACGGCTTGGTTTTTATTGGGCATGGTCGTTCAGATGCTTATGCAATTAAGAATGCCATCCGTGTTGCCAATCTGGCCGCGGAATCTAATGTTCTTGAGTCAATACGAAGTGCCATCGAAATTTCAGTAATATAATCCAAATTCATCAATCACACATAATGTCAAAAGGATCGAAAACATGAAAATAGCAACGAACCAAAAACTAATAAAACGCAATTCTCGAATTGGTCAATTAACAAGTCTGGTAGCACTGGGTATTTTAGCTGCAGGTATGTATATAACCTTTAAGATGCCCGAAAAAGTAGGTTATTCATTGGGAGCATTATTGTTTGGCTTCTTCTTATCGCAAATGGGAATGTATTATGGAAATCGATGGGGACGCAGCCCAAGACCAGACGAGGTGCTTGATAAAAGCCTAAAAGGATTGGGACGGGATTATACAATTTACCACTACACAGCTCCAGCTCCTCATCTTCTGGTTGGACCATCCGGATTATGGGTCTTGCTCCATTATTACCAGGGAGGCATCATTAAATATGAAAATAAGCGATGGCGCCAAAAAGGTGGTGGGTTTATTCAAAACTATTTGAAGATTTTTGGGCAAGAGAATATTGGGCGTCCGGAAATTGAAGGTGCAGCTGAGGTTAATTCTTTGGAAAAATATATCAAAAAGGTTTTACCTGATATCGAAATTCCTATGATCCAAGTTGCAGCGATATTCTCAAATCCCAAGGTTGAGCTTTCTGCAAATGATTCGCCAATTCCAGCAATGACCCCAAAGGAATTTAAAGAATTCATTAAGGAAAAAGCCAAGGAAAATCCTCTGTCCCAATTGACTATCAAAGCAATCCAAGATATTCTTCCATCACCTGAAGCAGAAACGAAAAAAGAAACAGTCACTTAGAACATAATTATTTTTCAAAAAAAACTAAACTAATGACACTCATTGTTGCTCTGGATATAGAAACAACTGGCCTTAATCCACAAAAAGATAAGATCATTGAAATTGGGGTTCGACTTTTTGATGGTACCAGGGTTGAAAATGAGTGGACCAGTTTAATAAATCCTCGTTGCCATATTCCGGAGTTCATTACAGATTTAACCGGTATTTCTAACGAGATGGTACACAATGCGCCTGATATCCAAGATGTGCTGGATAATCTGACAACATTGGTTGGGACAATCCCAATTCTTGGTCATAATATTCGCTTCGATCTTTCATTTTTAACAAAATACAATTGTTTCACATTTAACCAAAGCCTGGACACTTACGAAATGGCCGCAGTGCTCTTGCCTTCTGCCAGCCGCTATAATTTAGGCGCATTAGCAAGGGAGTTGATAGTCCCCCAGAGTAATCAACATCGAGCTCTGGATGATGCACGTGCTACTCATTTCGTCTTTTTGCGTCTTTGGGATTTGGCATACAAATTACCAGAAGAATTGCTTTCTGAGATCGTCCAACATGGTAAACACCTAGATTGGGGAGGAAATTGGCCTTTCCAGCAAATATTGCAGAATCGGTTAAAAGAACAAAAACACACACCAACGAAAAACAGGAAGAAATCATTACAGATCTTCACTCCTTATGAGAAAATTTCCAGCGTTCCATTACAAAACGATCAAGAAATTCACTCACTTAATGTTGAAGAAGTAGCATCAATTCTTGATTATGGTGGTCCATTTTCAATTTATTTCGAAAATTATGAAAATCGCCCGGAACAGTTAGCTATGGTTCGTGCAATAGCCGACTCCCTTTCAACCGCCCAGCATTTGATGGTTGAAGCAGGCACGGGAGTTGGAAAATCATTTGCTTACCTTGTTCCAGCAGCTCTTTTTTCAATTCAGAATAACACTCGAGTTATCATTTCTACCAATACTATTAATTTACAAGATCAATTAATAAAGAAAGATATCCCCGACTTACGAAAAGCATTGGGGATTGATGTACGTGCTTCAGTTCTAAAAGGAAGGTCTAATTATTTATGTCCACGCAGATTGGAGATGCTTCGTAAACATTCTCCCCAATCTGTTGAAGAACTTCGGGTTCTTGCAAAAATTCTGGTATGGTTGCAAACAAATAAAACTGGAGATAAGACTGATATCAATTTAAATGGACCAAGCGAAAGGGATGTGTGGGTTCATCTTTCCGCAGAAGATGATCAATGTACAACTGAGACATGTCTTGAACGTACGGGCGGGTCTTGCCCATTTTTCCAAGCACGACAAGCCGCACTGACTTCTCACTTACTGATAGTTAATCACGCTTTGCTCCTTACAGATATTGCTACAGGTAACCGCGTTCTTCCAGAGTATGAATACTTGATTATTGATGAAGGGCATCATCTGGAGTCTGCAACAACCGATGCGCTAAGTTTCCGCTTGTCTGAAGCAGACATTGAACGCCTTTTACGCGAAATCGGATCCAATACAAGCGGAACGCTATCATATGCATTATCAATAATGCGTGGAGACCTAGGTCCCTCCAACTTTGCATCTTTAAACCAATTGGTATCCAAAGCCAGCGAATTATCCTTCCGTTTTGATAATCAACAAAAGGCATTCTTCCTTTCACTGAAGGATTTCATATCTAATCAACAAGATGGTCAGCATGCAAGTACATATGCATTTCAAATGAGAATAATTCCATCCGTCCGAACCCTCCCTGGCTGGGAGGATGTCGAAATATCCTGGGATACTTCAGACGATACGTTAAAATCTCTGTCTGTTGTAATCGAGGACATTCAAAAAGTCTTATCTGAATTATTTAGCGAGGGTTTGGATGATTTGGAAAATACTATTGGAAGCTTGGGTAACATAAGCCGAAGATTGGCTGCAATTGAAACGAATGTATCATCATTAATAAGCCAACCCATCTCTGGAATCGTATATTGGATAGAGATTCAACCAACTGGAAATCGTTTATCACTACACGCATCTCCGATACAGGTTGGATCGTTATTACAGGAATACATTTGGCATAGTAAAACCAGTGTGATCCTTACATCTGCTACGTTGACAACAAACGGAGAATTTAATTATCTCCGCAATACTCTAGGAGCAGAAGATGCGAATGAACTTGCCCTTGGTTCCCCCTTCGATTATGAAAATGCAGCTCTTTTATATTTATGTAATGATATTGCCGAGCCACATTCAAATGAATATCAATTTCAGTTAAAAAATACAATTATCCATCTTTGTCGTGCGTCAATGGGACGAGCTATGGTCTTGTTCACATCGTATGCACAGTTAAAACGAACTTCCAAATCAATTTCCAGTTCATTAGCTGCAGAAAATATCGTTATTTATGAACAAGGTGATGGTTCATCTCCAAATACATTACTGGAAAACTTTAGGAACTCAGATAGAGCAGTATTACTGGGAACCCGTTCATTCTGGGAGGGAGTTGATATTCCCGGAGAATCTCTTTCTGTATTGGTGATCACCAAATTACCTTTCGGTGTTCCAACAGAACCTTTGATTGCAGCCAGAGCTGAAGAATTTGAAGATCCATTTAATGAATATCATTTACCAGAAGCAATTCTTCGTTTTCGACAAGGTTTTGGCCGATTGATAAGAACCCAATCAGATCGAGGGGTGGTTGTTATTATGGACAGACGTGTTTTAACAAAACAATATGGTCGTTTCTTCGTAAATTCCCTCCCAAATTGCACAAAAGTAGAAGGTCCGGTAAAAGATCTACCCAATAAAGTATCAAAATGGTTGAATCAATAATAATTCTTACGGTAATGAATTATATATGTGTAAATTCATCATTCAGAATTTTGGTTTTTATTCCTTATTCAAAGAATAAGATTTTTTGCCTTGTATAGATATTGTGGAGACCTGCGGAATCTTCATTGATATGGTTGCGCTTGCTAAAATTATATTTATTTGATCTCTGGTAGAATATCTTCGAAGATTTGATATTTTTCAATCTGATTCGAATCCCTGATTAATTTTTATGATCCAAATATCCCCTTCCCGAAATATTGATGAAAATGAAATATCTGTTGAGTATTTTAAAGCATCAGGACCAGGAGGGCAAAATATAAATAAGGTGTCAACGGCTGTTCGCTTACGGATTCATATCCAATCGACACCTTCACTTAGCTTCGAAGAGAAACAGCGGTTAATCAGACTTGCAGGTAATCGCCTTACAGATGATGGATTTCTAATTATTGAGGCAAAGACTTATCGCACTAAGGAGAAAAACCG
>JBDRQK010000118.1:0-39371 GCA_043826315.1 Chloroflexota bacterium | reverse complement strand
CATCCAATTTTGATTATATGAAGATGACTACAAATGATATTTGCGTGCTGGATTATAAATTAAACTGCCTGGATGGGGATTTGAAACCATCTGTTGAGTGCAGTTTTCATGCGGGAATATACCAGACACGGAGTGATGTTAACGCGATCATACATACGCACCAAGTCTATACTAGCGCTCTTTCATTGATGAAGGCACCTATTCCTGCTCTTTTTGATGAACAAGTGCGTTATCTGGGTCGTTCTGTGGAGATCATCCCGTATGCACCTTCCGGAACAGGTTTTCTGAAGAAAAAAATTATTAAATATATCAAGAATCATAATAATGCCTTCATCATGCAAAATCACGGCTCTTTGTGTTTTGGAGAAAGCATGGTGCGCGCTATTTATAATGTGGAAATATTAGAAAAATGTTCCCTTGCCTATCTTTTGACCTTATGCGCGGAACGTGAATCCAGTAGGATTCCCGCCCCGATCCGTGAAATTGCATTTGGAAAATTACGTAAAGACCAAAAGAAATTTTCAACTGGAGAATTTTCTTCAAATGGAGAATAGAATAAATTTAATAGACCAAGTAAGTTTATTTGGCAGGAGATTTAATGGTAAATAATCAATATGCAATATCAGAGTGGCCGGATACCCGAGAGATATATCAGCGGTTGGCTGACCTCATCAGGCAACCACCAATCCCGATCCGAAGGGATAAAATGAATGAGTTCTTGGTTTATTTCGAAGAAAAGTGCAAGAAATCCAGGGTTTTGACTGATGAAGCAAAAAAATACATACCGGGTGGAGTTCAGCATAACCTTGCATTTAATTACCCCTTCCCAATAGCAATTGAAAAAGCCGAAGGGGCTTATATGTGGGATGTGGATGGGAATCGTTACATCGATTTTTTACAGGCAGGTGGTCCAACCGTCCTTGGTAGTAATTATGGTCCCGTACGCGAAAAGGTGCAGGAGATTATAAATACGTCGGGTCCAATAACCGGTTTGTTTCACGAATATGAATTAAAGCTGGCCAGGTTGGTGAATCAATACATGCCCGCTGTTGAAATGTTTCGAATGTTCGGCTCCGGTACCGAAAGTGTTATGGCAGCCATCCGTGTTGCACGAGCCCATACACACAAAAAAAAGGTGATCAAGGTGGGAGGGGCTTATCATGGCTGGAGTGACCAGATGGTTTTTGGTCTTCACATCCCTGGAACTGGACGTTTTGAGGCAGCCGGGATCCCACGTAGTTCCAGCAAACATACCCAGGAGTTTTTTCCAAATAATCTGGCCGCCTTGCGAAGAAAATTAATGTTGAATCAAGTACGAGGTGGTACTGCTGCAGTAATTCTTGAACCGATCGGTCCCGAAAGTGGAACTCGCCCGGTTAGCAGAGAGTTCAACCAGAAAGTTCGCGAAATGTGTGATGAATTTGAAACACTGTTAATTTTTGACGAAGTGGTTACAGGTTTCAGATTAGGGATGGGAGGCGCTCAGGGTTATTTGAATATTAAACCTGACCTGACGATCTTTGGAAAGTGCATAACAGGTGGCTATCCAATGGCTGGTGGGTTGGGGGGGCGAAAAGATATTATGCTGCACCTCTCAGCAGGCATCGGCGGCACAGGAGAACGTGCTTATGTAGGTGGTACATTGTCTGCTAATCCATTATCCTGTGTTGCTGGGTACCATGCCTTGATTGAGATGGAACGTACACAAGCGCCTTTCCTTGCAGGACGCGCTGGTGATCGGTTGACAAAAGGCTTGCAAAGTATCATTACCAGACTTGAACTGCCATACGTAGCCTACAATCATGGTTCGATTGTTCATCTTGAAACAGCTGCCACCATGTTGCTGGATTTTAAGAACCCGCTAAAAATCGCACGCGAGCTCAAACCACGCAAGCACATGATGGAAGAAATGGGAGCAGCCTTCATGTCGCAAGGGTTGATCACTCTGGCGGGGAGCCGTATGTACACCAGTATGGCTGATACGGATGCTGTCATTGACGATGCCTTGGATCGTTTTGAAATCGTTCTTTCCAGTTGTAAGTAGTGAGATTGCTTCCTTGCATCATCCCGAATAATTTGGTGAATCCAAAATTGAATAACCTAATAATCCTATCAAAAAATGCAGATGAATACTGCGAATTGATTGAGGCTGAAGAATTACCAAGTATAAGAATCCTTACAGCAGCTAACCATCCTGATCAGATTGAATCAAATTCCTCAGCCAATATTCTCTTTGGGGATTCAACTTTGGTCAGTATGGTTCTTCATAAATTTCCAAAACTGGAATGGGCCCAAACCACCTGGGCAGGGATTGAACCATTGCTCGCTCAGGGATTACGGCGTGATTATCAATTAACGAACGCCCGGGTCGTATTTGGTCCATTGATATCTGAATATGTTCTGGCTTACCTCCTGCTTCATGAAAGGCGCATTATTCAACGTTATCAGGCTCAACAGAATAAAATTTGGGATGCATCTCTAACAGGAACAATCAGGGGGAAAACAATTGGATTACTGGGAGTTGGGTCAATAGGAGCCTATTTAGCCTCCACTATGAAACAATTAGGAATGCACGTCCGAGGCTACTCACGAGCAAGTCGATCGTGTGCATATGTGGATCGATATTTTCATGAAGCGCATCTACGGGAATTTACACTTGGGTTGGATTACCTCGTAAATAGCCTTCCTGATACACCTGAAACCAGGCACATGGTCAATGCCCAGATGTTTGATTGGCTCCCACCTCATGCTGTCTTTATAAATGTTGGACGAGGTAGTACTGTTGATGAATCAGCCCTTGTTTCAGCCTTGTCAACAAGCCAGATTGCTGGAGCGGTCCTGGACGTTTTTGAGAATGAACCTTTGCCTCAGGAACACAATTTTTGGAAGACACCAAATCTATTCATAACATCTCATACGGCTGCCCCCAGCCTTCCAGGTGACCTTGCCATGATATTTGTTGAGAACTATCATTGCTTTAATAATAACCTGCCACTACACCACCTTGTGGATTTCGAACGTGGTTATTGATTTAATTTATTGTTGAATTTTTTTTGTAAAACATATATTTTTAACGATTACAGAACTCCCGTGTTATAATCTCTGCTTGATAAATATCTAAACTGGAAAGTCAAATCACCATAATTTCCTTTTTATGGATGTTGTCTATTAATTTATCAAACTATCTATTAACGGAGGCCCCATGGAAATAGTCACCCAGCAGTTCAAACATTGTGATTTGATCAGTGTCAAAGGTCGCGTCGATAGTTATACAGCCCCTAAATTGGGGGAAGCAATCGAGACTATAAATAATCAAGGACGTTACAAGATTGTACTTGATCTGAGTGGTTTGGAATTTATGTCCAGTGCTGGATTTCGAACCATGCTGATGGGGCAACGAACCTGCAAACGCTATAATCGTGGCGAGATTGTATTGGCCTCCCTTCCAAAGCGAACACAGGAAGCCCTGGACTTGACCGGATTTACCTCTCTATTCAAGATATTTTCAGATCAAGTTTCCGCAGTTGGTAATTTTTAAATATTATTCTAAAATTGGATTTTAATGGAACCGGACCAGCTCTTTCAGTCGGAAACGGATTCTGGTTTCGTTATGCGAACAGCCATTTTCCCGGCGAATTATAAAAACCTGGAATTAATCCGCGAGTTTGTTGCCACAGCAGCGAAAGATGCGAGGTGTGATGAACCTTGCATTTATGCGATTCAGCTTGCTGCGGATGAAGCCTGCTCAAATATTATCGAACATGCTTATAAGACTGAAGATGATGGAGAAATCGAATGCACCTGCAGCCAGGATGGAGATTACTTGGTAGTAGTTTTTCGAGATCATGGTACTAGTTTTAATCCGGATTTGGTACCAGAACCTGATCTAACTGGCAAACTAAATAAAAGGCAAATTGGAGGACTGGGTCTCTACCTGATCCGTCATTTGATGGATGAAGTAATTTATGAATCGCTGGAAGAGGCAGGAAATGTTCTAACTTTAAAAAAACATATAGTGGGGTGATATGAAAAAAAACATGACTTTACAAACATCAAGTTGGAGCCACGTAATTAATTTGGGTTCGAAATTGCTTGAAGCCGAAAACCTGGTAGCACGGCATGATTTGATCGTTTCAACTTTGCAAAAAATATTTGGAGGGGAAAACAAGCTATGGCTCAATGAAAGCCTTCTCCGTTTGCCGGGTCGACCTTATCAGCCATTTTATGATCCTGAACCTCCAACGATCGAGATGAGTCAGGCAAAAACCACTGGTGATATTGTTAAGAATTCCCAGGGTGTTGATTGTCTGGCCATGGCGATTTCGTGTCAGGGTACTATTTTTGGGGTTATGCAAACGAGTCGCTCGAACAAGAATCCATTCAACGAGGATGAAATAGAGGTTTTCCAGGGAGTAGCAGCACATATTGCGTTAGCACTAAACAATACACATCGCAAAGAAGTTGAGCAATGGCGGATTGAACAATTAAACCTTGTTCGCATGGTTAGCTCTCAAATAGTGAACATTCTTGATTTGGATGAGTTGATTCAAAGATTAACCCAGTTGATCCAACAGACTTTTCAATATTACTATGTCGCCATCTTCACGCTCAATCCGGAAGAAAAGATTCTGAAGTTTTATTCATCTGCCGGACCAGTTGGACATAAGGCGAAACATCGTGTTTCGCCGGTGCTGGAAGTGGAGGTGGGGCAGGGCTTGATCGGGTTTGTGGCTCAATCTGGAGAAGAAATAGTCAGCAATGATGTCCAAATAGAACCGCGGTTCAAATTTGTGGACAGTCTGCCTGAAACTTTATCAGAGGTGGTTTTACCTCTAAAAATTGAAGATAAGATTTTAGGAGTATTGGATATTCAAAGCAATGAACAGGATGCTTTTCATCCTAATGATCTACTTGTTTTGCGAGCTTTAGCAGCCAATATTTCTATTGCTGTAGAAGGGGCACATTTATATGGAGACTTGCAAAAAAGGGCGAAACATCTCACACTAGTAACAGATGTAAGTCGGGATATCACCACCATACTTGATCTTAAGGAATTGCTCCAGAAAGTTGCAACATTGATCCAGGAACGGTTGGGTTACCAGCACGTTCATCTTTTCAGTGTTCATCCCAATCGGAGACGAATCTACCACGAAGCTGGTAGTGGTTGGCGTGGTTCAGCTCTTGAAGGATACTCCCTTGATCTGGACAGCCCGATGGGATTGATCCCTTGGGTAGCAACTCACGGCGAATCGGTAATTTCAAACGATGTCACTATTGACCCTCGTTATAAGCCATCAGAATTGCCTCCTGAGAATACGCTTGCTGAATTGGTGGTGCCACTGATCTTTGACGGTCAAGTATTGGGCGTATTGGATATTCAGTCTGAGAATAAAGATGTGTTCACGGATCAGGATCGCATAATTTGTGAGGCTCTGGCGGATAATATTGCCGCGGCTATCCACAATGCCGACTTGTATCAATCCGAAAAATGGCGCAGGCAAATTGCAGACAGTCTACGTGAAGTAGCCGGACTACTTTCGGCGAATGTAAGCGTGGATGATGTTTTGGATACGATCCTGGGAGAGCTGGAAAAAGACTTGCCATGTGAAATCTCGGCAATATGGTTGTTGGATGGTGAAGATATATATCTTGGGCACATTCGAGGGGCTGATCCAATTGATGTGGAAATTGCCAGGAAAGATTGGCCAGAATCGTCGGATTTCCTCGCAGAAGCTTTGAATTCTGATCTCCCAATTATCCGTAAACCTATCGACCCGATCGGACCCAGCGGGGCAGCCAAAGGTTATTCAGCAGATTATTCTTCCATAGCAGTCCGATTACAAATAGGAAACCAGCCTCTGGGTGTTTTAACTCTTGCCCATCCTACAACCGGAAGATATGGACATGAAGCCCAGGCTATTACTTCCACATTTGCTGGTTACGCAGCAGTGGCAATTGAAAATGCCAGGTTATATGATACTGCCCAAGAACAGGCATACGCTTCAGCAGCATTGCTGCAGGTTGCTCAAACCGTTGCCAATGCGGATAATCTGGAAGATCTGCTGGCATCTATAGCACGAATTACGCCAATTTTGGTTGGTGTTGATTCATGTGCTATCTATCTTTATAAGGATGAATTATTTATTCCCTCTCATGCTTATGGAATGGATGATGAGATTCAAAATTTAATTATGAGCAAGAATTTTGCTCCAGGAGATTTTCCGCTCTTGGATGCAGTTCTCGAAACCAGTCAAGAGGTTATTAGCTCATTGAAATCAAAAGCACCGGATTCATGGCTAAGCCCTGAACTTGCCTTATCAAAAGAAGAATCTTTCTATGCAATGGAAATGGGGGAGAATCTATTGATTGGTTTTCCTTTGAAGATAAAAACTGAATTCTTTGGTGTTATCGTAATCGAAGAAACATCAGAAGCCCGTCGATTTCGTCAGAAAAGGGTTGAAATTATTATTGGTATTGCACAACAGTTGGCAATGAGCATCCAAAATGAAAATCTCCAATTGGAAACAGTCGCCCGCGAAAGACTGGAATATGAATTTCACCTTGCCCGTCAGATTCAGCAAACCTTTTTACCTGAACAAATGCCGGATTTCGAGAATTGGGAATTGGCTGCATATTGGCGTCCAGCAAGGCAAGTGGGTGGTGATTTCTATGATGTTTTCAAGCTACCAAATGGTGAACTGGGGATGATCATTGCAGATGTGTCGGACAAGGGTATACCTGCCGCATTATTTATGGCTGTTACACGCACTCTCCTGCGTGCAGTTATTCTGGAGGTTACTTCTCCATCCGAAGTGTTGCAAAGGATAAATGATCTGCTTATCCCTGAAAACCAACAAGGAATGTTTGTGACAGTTGTCTATGCAGTTTTGTCTTTGGAAACCGGTAAGCTGACTTATGCTAATGCAGGTCATAACCCACCGTTCTTAATTTTCTCCGGCAAGCAAAAGATTAAAAAATTAAATCGTACGGGAATGGCTCTAGGAATTGTGGAAAATACCATAATTAATGAACGTAAGATTCGACTTCAACCTGAAGATTGTTTATTATTTTATACAGATGGAATAACAGAAGCAATTTCCCAAGAACAGGACCTTTATGGGGATGATAGGTTGCGGAAAGTATTAATGGAAAACCATACTTTTTCTTCAAATAATATTGTAAAATCAATCGAGAGATCAGTGTTTGATTTTATGGGCTCAAACCTCCCGGCTGATGATTTGACGATGCTTATGGTAAAACGACTCAAATAATTAGAATGGTATAATGGATTTGTTAAATTCCCCACTAGGAGTCTTGTTTGGCATTTAATCCAATTAACTGGTTGCTTGGCTTATTCTCTTTGGATATTGGAATAGACTTGGGTACAGCAAATACCTTGGTAAACGTCCGAGGCAAAGGGATTGTGATCAATGAACCCTCCTGGGTTGCAATTGATAAACGTACGCGCACACCTCTTGCAATAGGACTCGAAGCCAAAGAGATGGCTGGTCGCACATCCGGTTCTCTCGTGGTGATCAGGCCAATTCGGGATGGTGTGATCTCAGAATTTGAGATCACTGAAGCCATGTTGGAATATTTTATTGGCAAAGTTCATGAACAGACAATTGTACCCTTGCCCCGTCCTCGGGTTGTTATCGGAATACCTTCAGGAGTAACTCAGGTGGAGAAAAGAGCTGTTTATGATGCTTCTATGTCTGCAGGTGCCCGAAACACATACTTGATAGAAGAACCAATAGCAGCAGCCTTGGGGGCAGGTTTACCTTTAAATGATGTGCTCGGCACAATGATGGTAGACATCGGTGGTGGTACCACTGAGGTAGCAATTATATCCATGGGTAGGGTTGTTGTATCAAGATCCCTGCGCGTAGCTGGTGATGAAATGGATCTGGAAGTCTTGCAGTATATCCGTAATAAGTACAACCTTCTCATCGGTGAAAGGATTGCTGAACAAATCAAGTGGAGTGTTGGCTCGGCGTTTCAATTACCAATCGAAAAAACCACAGAAGTCCGGGGACGTAATCTGGTAACTGGTTTACCTGAATCAATTGTGGTTTCATCCGTTGAAATGCGGGAAGCCCTGACTGGCTCTGTTCAGGTTATTATCGATACTGTCAAAGATGCATTGGATGAAGCTCCCCCTGAGATTATTGCGGATTTGATGGATAACGGTATCTGCCTTGCTGGAGGTGGTGCCTTACTTCAAGGACTTGCCGAGCGTCTATCTGACGAGTTAAATTTACGGGTATGGGTTGCTGAAGACCCACTAACTTGTGTTGTGCGTGGAACCGGGATAGTCTTGGATGATTTTCAAAATAATTCCCGTTTCCTTGTTGGTCTCGAAAGAGATGATGGTAATCGATAATATGCTTTTTATAAAAGTATATGGATTCTGAATTAAAAAAAGCACCTTGATATGAAATCAAATTTACCCCGGTCATTGCAAGCGACCTTAATAATATTAATTTTGGTCGGTTTTGTGATGCTTGCTTTGGGTGGTTACTTTGGTGGGATAACCAATTGGTTTGGAAAGATCACGGTTGGATCCCAAACCTGGCTTTCAAGCCGCTTCCTGGCAATTTCAGATTTTCTCACAGTTCCCCGCGATATGGCCTCATTACGGCAGAGAAATATTGAATTGGAAGCAGATGTCGCACGACTGCAAACCCAGATTATTGAACTCCAACAGCAAGTGACCCAGACAGAAATCCTATCAGCGTTAGTGGATTTTGCACGGACAAATCCGGAAAACACTTACAAAGCAGCAGCAGTAATTGGACGTGACCCAAACCCATTTCTAAGATATGTGATCATAAATGTTGGGTCAAATGAAGGAATTGTTCGCGGAATGCCAGTAGTTACCCAAAAAGGTCTGGTAGGTCGGGTGGATGCAGTCGTATCCGGGGCAGCCAGGGTTCAACTGATAACCGATCAAATCTCTGCAGTAAATATCATCTTAAAGAAATCTAAAACAGAAGCCATACTTACTGGTTCGATCACGGGAAGCCTTTCCCTCGGGATGATCTCGCACGATGTGATAATAGAACCGAATGATGTGGTTCTGACATCCGGATTAGGAGGAGATTATCCTCCCAATATATTGATAGGTCAGGTTGTTAGTATAAGCAACCCAGAGGATGAATTATTCCAGTCAGCTTCCATTCAACCGATAGTGGATTTCTCGCATGTGGAATATGTGTTGGTTATTACCAATTTTCAGCCGGTAGATATCACACCTTTGCTGCCCACACCTAACCCTTAATTATTATGTCTAATTTGTTGGCAATACCCATATTGGGGGTCGCACTCATGATTCAAACAGGGATCATCAGTCGCATCAATCTTCTTTCTGGTAGTGCGGATTTAATATTGACCATCCTGGTGACCTGGTCTATTCAGGAACGGGTCAAAAATGCCTGGTTTTGGGCACTGGTGGCTGGTTTACTGGTCGGTTACGTTTCGGGTTTACCCTGGTTCATACCATTGGCAGGTTACCTGCTGGTTGTTGGAATAGGTCGCCTGCTGCATCGAAGAGTTTGGCAGGCAGTTCTTTTGGAGACATTTGTTGTAATTTCCATAAGCACATTTGGTTTTCATCTGTTAACGGTTGCTTACCTGGTACTTGCAGGTGGTACATTCCAATTAGGAGAAGTCTTCAGCTTGATCATCCTGCCAAGCACTTTACTTAATTTGTTGTTGGTGATACCAGTATATTATCTGATCAAGGATTTTACTCTCTGGTTGTACCCAACTGAGGTAAATTTATGAGCTCATCATCAACACTGGTTCGTTTTCAGCCATGGCGATTATGGACGATCTTTATTGTTTTCGGGCTTATATTTGTAATCTTTATCTCTCGCCTGGTCGGATTACAGATAGTGGATTACGAAACATATCTGCAATATTCAAATAATAATCGCACCAAAATCGTTAGTGAAGCTCCACAACGTGGCATAATTTATGATCGTAATGGATATGTTTTGGCGCGAAATATTGCCTCTTATTCAATTTCAATCACACCTGCTTATCTTCCCAATGATCTCTCGGATATTCAACAGATTTTTCGGGATTTGTCAGATTTAACAGGAGTCCCTGTCAATAGCGGGACAATTGAAGATGCCAAATTGGTGTCTGCGTGCGTTCCTGGACCGGGAATCACACAATTGGTGGAATTGGGCAATTCGCTGGCTCCCTACTCGCCTGTAAAAATCCAATGCGATGTTGGCGAAAAAATAGCTCGAATTGCCCGTGAGCGGATGGTGAATTGGCCAGGGGTGAGTGTGGAAATAGAACCGATTCGGGATTATCCCACCGGTTCGTTAACTGCACATGTAGTTGGTTTCTTAGGTCCGATCCCTGCCAGACTGGAAGCAGAGTACAAAGATCTCGGGTTTTCAACTCAAACCGATAAGGTAGGTTATGCTGGTATTGAAGCATCCCTGAATGACATATTAATAGGGTCTCCTGGAAAACGTGTTATTGAAGTAGATGTGGCTGGGCAGGAATTGCGTAATTTGGAACCACCATTAGCACCTGTTCCAGGTGGAAATGTTACTCTTACAATTGATACACGTTTTCAGGCTGCAGCAGAAGCAGCTATTTCCGAAGAGATCGATTTTTGGAATAATCGATACTATGGTTATGTTCGTATTACAAGTGGTGCAGTGCTGGCCATGAATCCCAAAACAGGTGAGATACTCGCCATGGTTTCCTGGCCCACCTATGAAAACAATCGTCTGGCACGTTTCATCCCAGCCTATTATTATCGCCAATTGAGTGAAGACCCGACGCATCCACTATTAAATATTACAATATCAGCCGAATTCCCCCCCGGATCAACTTTTAAACTCTCAACAGCCACAGGTGCTCTGAATGAAGGTGTTGTCTCCTTGGATCAGATAATCGATGCTCCAGGGGAATTAGTATTAACAGAGAGCTTTTCACCTACCGACCCCGGTTTTCAACGTTCATTCCGTGACTGGATCTATCCAGAATCATTTGGGCAGTTAAATTTTTTACATTGTATCGCTTATTCCAGCAATGTCTGTTTCTATAAGTTGGGGGGAGGCTATAAATCTGAGATACCAGAAGGACTCGGTATTTTACGCTTGGAACAATATGCAAAAGCAATTGGGTATGGGCAACCATCTGGAATCGAATTATTCGGTGAAGCTTCAGGATTGATCCCGGACCCAACATGGAAACGAATTTATCAGGGTGAAAACTGGTCTACGGGAGATACATATATCGCCAGTGTAGGTCAAGGATATGTTCTGGCAACCCCGTTGCAGGTTTTAATGTCCGCTGCTACGATTGCAAATGATGGTAAATTGATGCAACCGACTCTAATTCGTTCTATCCAGGATTCCGATGGGAACGTTCTTGAGAAGTGGTGGAATCCGGAAGCTCAATCAGTAAGTGATAAACCAGAGGAACAAAACAGCTATAAAATATCTCCGTTCACACCAAACATGAAATGGGATATTACTGTTGATCAAATTATTGAAGATTTCCGATGTGAAAATACTTATTGTACATCTAGCGGTGATATGAAAAGTGTTGCTCCATGGGTAGTTCAAAGCATCCAACAGGGTATGCGTCTGGCAGTGACGGACCCTTCAGGTACTTTGAACAACGATTACTCATTTGAAGATTATCCAATTGCCGTTGCAGGAAAAACCGGTACAGCTGAATATTGTGATGATGTAGCAAATAATCTGAATCGATGCACATTTGGAAATTGGCCGACACATGCCTGGTCTGTAGCGTACGCACCCTATGATGATCCAGAGATAGTGATATTAGCATTTGCCTATAATGGTGGTGAAGGTGGAAGTGTAGCAGCTCCGATCGTTAAACTCGTCATGGATGCTTACTTTGAACAAAATGCTGTTGATGTCGCACAAGGGATCACGCCATGATCATTCAAGCTCAGTGTGCTATAATTTACCGGAGTTATGAAAAAAGAATCATCCATTATCCAAATTAAAGGCATTCGTGAAGGCCTGATGGTATCCTTTGGAGATGCAGATTGGGATTCTCTGACTTCAGCTCTGATCAATCAACTTGAGAAGCGCCCGACCTTTTATCAGAGTGCCCGTTTTGTTTTAGATGCGGGTAGCCATGTCTTGGGTAAAACTGAGTTGATTTCATTGAGGGATATCCTTTTCGAGCATGGTATTACTTTGTGGGCTGTACTTAGCAACTCATCCACCACTGAACAGTCTGCTCAAAACCTCGGTTTGGCAACCCGCATATCAAAACCAAAACCTGTAGATGCAATTCAACCTGCTGATGAAGGAATATCTGAAGAAAAAGCCTTATGGATTCAACACACCCTTCGTTCAGGAACACGGATAGAATATTTAGGGAATGTAATTGTATTTGGAGATGTAAACCCTGGTGCTGAGATTATGGCAGCTGGAAGTGTGCTTGTCTGGGGTCGATTGAGAGGACTTGTCCATGCTGGCGCAAACGGAAACGAAGATGCTGTGGTTGGAGCTCTCGAGTTTTCCCCAATGCAATTACGAATAGCAGGTAAGATTGCAGTTTCACCAAAAAAGAGTGTCAAGGGTAAGTTGGAAATCGCGAAATTGCAAGATGGAAAATTAATAGCTGAGCCGTGGAAATCAGGATAATGAGATAGGATGGGTAAATGACAGCAAAAGTTACAACAGTGACCTCAGGAAAAGGTGGTGTGGGTAAAACAACTGCGGTTGCTAATATTGCGGTTGGACTAGCATCCCTGGGACAAAGAGTAGTTTGTGTTGATGGCGATATTGGATTACGAAACCTGGATGTCGTTCTAGGTCTGGAAAATCGGATAGTTTATGATCTGGTGGATGTTGTTGAAGGGCGTTGTCGATTACGTCAGGCTATGATTCGAGACAAACGTTTACCAGATCTGTATCTTATCCCGGCTGCACAAACACGGGATAAAAGTGCTGTTTCTCCAAGCGACATGGTACATCTTTGTGATGAACTTCGCCAGGAATGTGATTGGATCCTGATCGATTCACCTGCGGGTATCGAACGAGGTTTTCGCAATTCCATAGCTGCTGCAGACCAGGTTTTGGTAATGACAAATCCTGAAGTATCAGCTGTTAGAGATGCTGATCGGGTGATTGGTATATTGGATGCTGAAGAAAAGGGACCTGCCCTCCTGGTTATCAACCGGATCAAACCAGCCATGGTAAAACGTGGTGATATGCTCTCAGTGGAAGATGTGTTGGATTTGTTGGCAATACAATTGGTGGGTATTGTTCCAGAGGATGAGAATGTGATCGTAGCTTCAAACCGCGGCACGCCTATGGCATTTGATAATAAAAGCAAAGCTGGTCAGGCATTTCATAACATAGCACGCCGACTTATGGGTGAAGAAATACCTTTCATGGATGTGGAAAACCAGGGATTCTTCCAGCGAATTTTCTCGGGGAGGAAATGAAATGGAGTTTTTTACCCGAAGGCTTGGACGTAAGAAAAGTGCTGGTAGCGCCAAGGAAAGATTACAACTTGTCTTGATCCATGATCGAACCGACCTGACACCGTCAGCATTGGAAGCTTTGAAAGATGAATTGATCGAAGTAATTTCCAGGTATGTTGAAATAGATCCAACAGCGGTGAGCATTAATATCGCCAAGGATGGGAGTTCGCAACGTTTGGTGGCTGATATTCCCATGCGTAAATCCAATCGAAGACGTTTGAAATAACCGTTCCCCCATCCTTTGGTTCTAGGATTTCCAAACCCAAATAAAAAATTTATTGTTTGATTTTTAATTATGTTGTTGTCGTTACTCATTAAAAACTTGGTTTGATTAGAGATGATCACTACGATTGTGTTAGGTTGAGTTGTAAAAATGATCCGTGGAATTCGTGAAGATTTTTGGCGCCATTTTGATTTCAGTCTATTTGGGGCGGTAATATTGGCGATAGCATTTGGTGTCGCCATGATCCGTTCAGCCATTGCTGGAAATGAAACTTTGGTGGGATTGGTTCAACGTCAGATCATTTTTGCCATTCTAGGATTTGTAGTAATCATGATCATAGCATTAATTGATTATCATTATTGGGCTGCCCTTATTCGTCAGATTTATTTTGTGATCATGGTTTTCTTGATCATTTTGTTTATTATTGGCGGGGAAAGATTTGGAGCTGCGAGATGGTTGGAAACCGGTCTTATTTCTATTCAACCTACTGAATTGGCAAAGATCGTAGTTATATTGGCGTTATCATATTATTTTGGAAGAAATATTGATTCATTGCACGACCTTCCTTGGTTATTGAAAGGATTTCTCATCGCTTTTGGTTTGGCAATTTGGATATTTTTACAACCTAACTTAAGCAATGTCATTGTGATCTTGGTTATATGGGGTTCTCTGGCATGGATTGGCGGTCTTGAGTTGAAGCAAATGGGAATACTTATTGTAACAACCATTACTGTTATCGTAATTGGTTTCCAATTTTTAGAACCGTATCAGCAAGAGCGGATCACGGGTTTTATTTTTTCTGATTCAAACACAACATATGGCGCTCAGTACAATGTTGATCAGGCTTTGATCGCCCTGGGTTCGGGTGGTTTGTTCGGAAAAGGTTATGGACTCGGAACACAAACTCAATTGCGTTATCTTAAGGTTCGTCATACAGATTTTATCTTTTCTGTGGTCGCAGAGGAGTTTGGATTTATCGGAGCGGTGTTTGTATTGATATTGATTGCCTTCATTATTTATCGTTGTCTGAGGGCAGCAAATAAGGCAAATGATACCTTCGGTGCCTTAATCTCCTATGGAGTAGCAATTTTGATATTTTTTCAGGCTGCTGTGAATATCGCAGTCAATCTCAATCTTATTCCTGTAACCGGATTACCATTACCATTTATCAGTTATGGGGGCAGTGGCCTTTTATCCTTGATGTTAGGAATAGGTCTCGTGGAAAGTGTTGTAATGCGTCAAAAAGCACTGGAATTTTCGGAGGCTCAACGTGGAATCCATTAAACCCGCTAGAGTTCGTTTTGCACCCTCTCCAACTGGTCGTATGCACATGGGAAGCGCCAGAACTGCCTTATATAATTATCTATTGGCTAAAAGGACAGGAGGCCAATTCATACTTCGGATTGAAGATACAGATTACAAACGTTTTGTGAAAGGAGCCGAAGAGGAGTTGATGCTCGGTTTGCGGTGGCTTGGGCTGCAGTGGGACGAAGGTGTGGGGATGGGTGGTCCTTATGGTCCTTATCGCCAATCGGAGCGTAAAGAAATCTACCTTGAGTATGCCCAGAAATTGGTCGACAGCGGTCATGCTTATGCTTGTTTCTGCTCCAAAGAACATTTGGATGTTATCCGCCAGGAACAAATGAAGAATAAAGAAAACCTGCATTATGACGGAACTTGTAGGAATTTATCCAAAGATGAATCGAACTCGCGGATTGCAAAAGGCGAGCCTCATGTCATCCGCTTCAAGACACCGCGGGAAGGAAGCATAACAGCACATGATGCTTTACGTGGGGACATAATTGTTGAAAATAAGAATATTGATGATTATGTTCTGGTTAAATCGGATGGATGGGCGCTATACCACCTGGCTGCCATGGTGGATGATCACTTGATGGAAATAACACACGTTATCCGTGGTTCAGAATGGCTTTCAACATTTCCTTTGCATGTGCATATTTTGCAGGCCTTTGGTTGGGAAGAACCTGTATGGGTGCATCTCTCAGTATTTTTGAAACCATCCGGAAAAGGAAAAATGAGCAAGCGTGATGCATCAGATGCCCTTGAAAGCGGTTATTCCATATTTGTAACAGACCTGGAAAAATTGGGTTATACCCCTGAAGGAGTTTTAAATTGGATACTACTGATGGGTTGGGGAATTGCTGAAGGTGAATTTATGACATTACCAGAAATGGTTTTGAAATTCGATATAGATAAAGTAAACCCATCTCCTGCTGCGATAGATTTTACAAAATTGGATTATTTTAGCGGCGCTCATATCCGAAACCTGAGTAATGACGTCCTTGCATCCCGTATAAAACCATTTTTTGAAAAAGAAGGTTACCTGATTGATGATGATAAATTGATACAGATCGTACCGATAATTCGGGAACGGTTGGTTACATTGGACGATGCTGTTTTTTTTGCAGGTTTCTTCTTTAGAAATAATATCGAACCCATTTTGAACGACTTGGTTGGGAAGAATTTAACTGTATTAGAATCCAGGAATGTTTTACAACGTTCATTTACTATCCTGAGTTCATTGGATGAGCTCACCCCGGTGTTGGCTGAACCTCCTATGCGCCTTCTGGTCGAGGAGATGGGTTTGAAACCAGGTCAAGTATTTGGCATCTTGCGCGCAGCAGTAACTGGACAATCTGTCAGTCCACCCCTATTTGAAAGTATGGAGATTATTGGAAAAGAAATAGTGCTGGAAAGAATAAGAAAGGCTTTGAAGATTTTGTCTAACAGCATCGATTTAAAAAACCGGGCATGATAAATTCATCAAACCCGGTTCATAGTGTTAATTTTTATTTCGCGCTGGATTGTAGTCGGCTCCAGGAATCTTTTAAAGATACAGATCGATTGAACACCAATTTGGTCTCAGTGGAGTCAGGATCAACGTTGAAATATCCAAGACGCTCGAACTGGAAAAAATCTCCAACTTTTGCATTTTCTAGACTGGCTTCCATTTGGCAATCAGGGAGGATTTCCATTGAATTGGTGTTGATGTTGGCTGTAAAATCCCGTCCTTCTTCCAATTCGTAAGGATCTTCTTTTAAGAACAGCCGATCATATAAGCGCACTTCTGCTGAAATTGAGTGGAATGCAGACACCCAATGGATTGTAGATTTTACTTTTCGCCCATCCTGCGCATCACCTCCGCGCGTGTTTGGATCGTAAGTGCAATGAATCTCAATAATCTGATCAGTAACCGGGTCTTTGACCACTCCAGTACAGGTAATGAAGTAGGCATACCTCAAACGAACTTCATTTCCTGGGAATAATCGGTAGTATTTCGGTGGAGGTAATTCTGAAAAATCATCCTGTTCAATGTATAGTTCCTTTGTGAAAGAGAGCTTTCGAATTCCCGCCTTAGGATCATTTGGATTGTTTATGGCATCAATCTCCTCAACCAATCCTTCCGGGTAATTATCTATAACCACTTTAAGGGGGCGAATAACAGCCATCTTGCGGGGTGCAAGTTTATTCAAGTCATCACGCAGGCAATGCTCCAACAAAGCAATATCAATGATACTGTCATTCTTGGCGACTCCAACCAGATCTAAGAAGTTTAAAATGGAAGCACGTGTAAAGCCTCTTCGACGCAAACCATGAAGCGTTGGCATCCTTGGATCGTCCCAACCTTTTACAAAACCTTCTTGAACAAGGCGGATTAATCTGCGCTTGGACATGACAGTAAAGCTCAAATTGAGACGGGCAAATTCAATCTGGCGTGGATGATAAATTTCGAGTTCATCCAGGAACCAGTCGTAAAGTGGGCGATGGGCTTCGTATTCGAGCGAACAGAGCGAGTGAGTGACCCCCTCAATAGAGTCGGATTGTCCGTGAGCAAAATCATACATCGGATAAATACACCATTTGCTGCCAGTTCGATGATGTGGAGGGTTGTGCAGGATACGGTACATTACCGGATCTCGCATGTTGATATTTCCGGATGCCATGTCTATCTTTGCGCGCAGGACGCGAGATCCATCTGGAAATTCTCCCTGTTTCATCCGTTCAAACAAATCGAGGTTCTCAAAAACGCTTCTTTTTTTATACGGACTGTCTTTTCCAGGTTTTGTCAGAGTGCCCCGATAATCTCGAATTTCATCAGCGTTAAGGTCATCCACGTATGCTTTTTCTTTCTTGATCAGGATGATGGCATATTCATAGAGCTGGTCGAAATAATCCGAGGCATAATATTCACACTCATTCCACTCAAATCCCAGCCAGCGAATATCATCTTTGATGGAATCCACATATTCAACATCCTCTTTGGTTGGATTGGTATCGTCAAATCTTAGGCTGCAAACGCCGTTATATTCTTTTGCAATTCCAAAATCAATATAGATAGCCTTGGCATGACCTATATGGAGATATCCGTTTGGCTCAGGGGGAAAACGAGTCTGGACTCTGCCTTTAAACCGGTTGGAGAGAATATCTTCTTCGACTGCAGTGCGAATAAAATCATTGGGAGTGTTGGTTTCATTCATCAAAAAATCCTTAAATACTTCTTATTGTTTTTATTGGTGCTGATCACGTTCATATCATTCTAACATGTCTAGTATACACTGATGTTTTAGTCAATGGAATTAAAACAGGACGATTTGATGCTCTTGAAAGAATAAGAAATATTAGTCAACTCAAAGATTAAAAAGAACCTCCTAATTTAATGGAAAAAATCGGAATAGCTTTGACTGAATTTTGCTCTGCAATGAACCATGGATGATTATTATCACCTGGTAAAGGGTTTTATTATACCTTGCTGAGTGATTAAGAATAGGATCCATTCTTCAAGGCTATGATTATCTCTTTATTAGCTTTTGATTTGTTGTATTAGGTATTGTCTGGGATTGCACAAATGCAATAACCTGATCACTTAATATTCCTGCCATCTTCAAATAGACCCCATTTATTCCCTGGTTGTTTTACCCCTTGTTGTTTTTCTATTTAAAATATATACTCCTTTTCTATTGGAGATTGCTTAAATAACGGCCGCAAAACGATATTCAGTTTCAATCGAAAACTTTAAAAAAAGACAATTTAATCATTAATTGTGGCTAATACCGGAGATTAGGATTTGGAGGATATATGGAGGAAGGAAAGGAAATTAAGAAACGCTTTTTGGGAACTTATTTCGATCCCAGTGTGATTTTCCGAATATCAACTCTTGCCAATGTGTTGGCTTGGATCATCATGGTAGTCTATTCTGTGGATTTCTTGGTAACATTGATCGTAATGATTTTGCAGATCGTGCGTGGTTTTTGGGCTTACATGGGACCTACGGATATTGCCACGAATATTTTATTTACATTGGAACGACCTTTTCGCGGAATGGTCTATTTTGTGGTTCTGATGGGAATTTCAGAAATATTGAAACTATTCGTTGATCTTGAAGAAAACACACGTAAATTGGCTCGAAAATCTTAAATCTGAGTCTTCTCTGGACGTTCTGACTGGCGTATGGTAAAATCGCCCCGCTCGACTTTGGGGGCTCGTCTAATGGTAGGACAGCGGACTCTGACTCCGTATGTAGAGGTTCGAATCCTTTGCCCCCAGCAAAAAGGTTCCCATCAATAGTTGGTGGGAACCTTTGCTTTTATTAGCTTCTTTGGAACATTGAGGAAAATTATTGTTCTCCCTCGTTCAAGATTATTGTGTCGCAGCCGATTTGCGCCTGAACCAGGTGCGCCACTCCTTGTTTTCCCAAACCACCAGGATCGGGGCAGCATTAAATATGGATGAGTAAGTACCTGAAAAGACGCCAACCAGTAAGATTACTACAAAGTGGCGAATGGTTACCCCTCCGAAGAGCGCCAGGGCGAGCAGGGTCATCATCACAGTGAGTTGGGTATTAATTGAGCGGTCTAGTGTTTGCACGATGGAGTGGTTTACAAGGGTTTCGTAGTTTATTTTCTTGTAATGACTGGAGTTCTCACGAATACGGTCAAATACGACGATCGAGTCATGAACTGAGAAACCAATTACAGTTAATAAAGCCGTCAAAAAGAGCGAATCGGCTTCCCAACCCAGGTAATGTCCTGCAATGGCTTCAAATCCTACGACCACTAAAACATCATGTAGCATGGCGATAATAGCCGCAGTACCATACCGGAAAGCGTGTTGAACACCTCGAAATGCATAGGAAATGTAAAGAAGAATGGCTAATGCTGCCAGGGCTACTGCTCCAGCCGCGCGGGAGGCAACCTCCCGCCCAACAGCAGCGCTGACTTGTGTGAAATGTAGTACAGTAACATCACTTCCATGAAGTTCCTGGATGGCATTTACAATATCACTTTTAGTGGCATCTGTCATCACTTTGGAGCGGATGGATAAAGAATCTGTACCCAGGACTTGGATGATGGGGTCAGCAATATCCGAACCTGGTTTTGAATTATCCGAATAAATCCCGGCAACTTGTTCGCTTGATAAGGGAGAACCAGTTTCAAACCGGACTTCGAGCAGACTGCCACCTGTAAAGTCAATACCAAGCGGAAGTTGCCAGAGCAAGAGAGCGATGATTCCGGGGATGATCACCAGGAGGGAGATGCCGAAGTATATGTAACGATTCTTAATGATATTCATTTTGGCACTCCTATAATCCGAACCAGCGAGGATGTTCGGTGATCTTAATATTATCCAATACAACATGCAGGAAGGTACGCGTGACAGATATGGCTGTGAATAAACTGACCAGTACTCCCAACGCCAGTGTCAGTGAAAAACCTTTAACCAGGCTGGCACCAAATGCATTTCCAAACCAGAATAAAATTCCACAGGTTATCAAGGTAGCGAAGTTTGAATCACGGATCGAAGGCCAGGCACGTGACCATCCAAGGTCAATTGCCTGATGCAGTGTCCGTCCAGCCCGCAGTTCTTCTTTTAATCGTTCAAAAATAAGAATATTGGCATCTACTGCCATACCAATACTTAATATGAAACCGGCTATACCTGGTAATGTAAGTACTACAGGGATCAATTTGAAAAGCATGAGTGTTGATAATGCATATACCATTAAAGCCATGCCAGCCAAGGCTCCTGGCAATCTATAATACAACACCATGAAAAGGATGATAACTAAAAAGCCAATGATGCCTGCGAATAAACTTTTTTGAACAGATTCCTGACCTAGGGTAGGTCCGACAGTACGGCTTTCAACAACTTTGATCGGGATGGGAAGTGATCCATATCTTAATTGGATAGCCAAGGCATTGGCACCTTCCAGGGTGAAACTCCCAGTTATGACACCTGCTCCGTCTGTAATTGCTGAGTCGATGCTGGGTGCGGAGATAACAGTTTTATCAAGCACAATAGCCAGGATCTGGTTGACATGCGTTCCGGTAAAATCTGCAAATAATTGTTTGGAATCAGATTTTAATGTAAATGCGATCTGGTATTGTCCTACGGTGCCCTGGGTAACGGTGACCGTATCCAATGCTGTTCCCGTCATGATCGTATGGTAAATAATTGGTGCATTATCAGAAGGAACTTCGGTAGGCGCAACATCAGAAGGAACTTCAGTCGGTGCAACATCAGTAGGAACTGTAGCTTCAGCCGTAGGAGTTATGGATGTATCTGGTGTGTTGGTCGCTGAAACCGTAGTGCCTGTCCCAAAGTCGGTTTGGATGATTGTTCCTTCAGGAAGTCTCTCATCACCCAGGTCTACAAATTCCAATAAACCGGTTTTCTGCAATGATGCCACAACTTCTTCAGGATTATTGATACCAGGGAATTCTGCCACGATACGGCGAGGTGGGGCTACTTGCATCAGCACCTCACTCACTCCAAGGGCATTCGAGCGATTCTCAAGGATCTGTCTGGCGATGTTAAGATCATCCGAACTGACGGTTACATCAGCAGGAAGATCAGCCTCCAGTAGAGTTTGAAGACCACCCCGTAAATCCAGTCCAAGACGGATCGCGACATTACGGTCAACAATGGATTGTTGATTAAATGGGTTTAAGATTGTTACTTGGCTGCTCAGATCAATCCAAAGTGCAAATGCAATCAGGACCAGGATCAAAACCAGCATCACATAGGGGCGACGAGTCATAATCGCTTTCTCCAATCATTAAAATACCAGCCAATGGCTGGCGAGTTACTAAGATTATACCCCTATTGAAAATTTATGTGAATGATTTTAGAAAATTTGTACAACTTGCCACCATGCGACAATTCTAAGAATTAACTTGCTAGGATTTATTTTCATGAAGGAAGTCTAACACTTTGGATAAAATATCTTCTATGGAATAATCATCCGTATTGATCCTTAGATTGGCATGTTGACGGGCATGTGCCAGTCTTTTTTGTTGTTCTTCATAATCAGAAAAATTCCAATTTAGAAACCTTCTATGTTGGCTTACAGAAAAAGAGACATCCAGAAAGATCAGTAAATCTGGCTGCGATATACGTTGCCACATATCTGGGACAAAAGAATGTTCCTGGGCGATATGTCGAGCATTGAAGCCATGCTTGGTTAAACCATCTACTAAAGTAGTTTTACCCGAACTGCAAGGACCTACTATACCTATTTTTAGATTTTTATTTTCTGGAGGTAGAGATCGGGTCAATAATGATTGCGGGTTGTCAATTATTTTCATGAATGATTTTTTGGAGTGCAACCGGGTTTCCCAAGATGGCAAGGGTATCTTCAAATTCCAGGACGCGATCGCCGATTGGATGTAAATCTGGTTCAAACTCCCGTTTCAATAACACGATACTGACATCATAATTATGCTCTACATCTGCCACACTCAGTCCCACAAGAATAGAAGATCGGTTTATACAAAACTTGGCCAGTGAGAGAGATTCGCCTTCAACAGTGATGGGGCGGGTGATATCTGTACCGGTGGCTGCAAATGCAAATGCGGGAGCTGCCATGCCGGTTGTACTGATAGCTTTAAAGCCAAATTGTGAATCCAGTGATTTTGCAAAATCATCATCAAAAATACGCATTACAACTTTTACATTTGTATTCAGAGTACGTGCTTTTAGAGCTACCTGAAGATTTAGGGAATCGTTTTGTGTGCATAGAACGATTGTTTTGGCTTTCTTTATACCGGCAGATTCCAGCGTCGATTGGAACTGGGCATCGTCCTGGATGATCGGGACTCCCATTTTTTGCACGGTTGATACAAGATCGGTTTTTGGATCGAGCTCGATTACAACCACTGACTCACCCATGGCACTCATTTGTGAAACTACTCGGTAACCGAGATGTCCCAATCCAACCAGGATAGTATGTTCGTTGAACGTGGATGCGACAGCCATTTCCCACTCCTTGTTTCTTGTACGGCGATTGAATAAAGCCATGCCAAAATCTGCCAACCCTTGGGCAAGAGTTCCGATACCGATAATGGGTAGGATAAAAAACCAGATCTGTAATAAACCGTGCTGTGGAAAAACACCGCTGGATTGAAAAAAGGCCAGACCGAGGATCATGTAATATGCTTCAGGAAGGCTTTCCAGAGGTTCACCCACCGATTGGGCAGCATAAAAATAATAAGTACCTATCCCCAATATTGCGACTATAAAAAAAAATAAAGGTTGACGAAATTCATTAAGTAATAGAAAGGTGTCTCTAAAACCGGCATGCAAATTGCGAATGCGTTTATCCATGGAAAATTAATTGAATGGTAATCTTACCATCATGCGGCGGACTTCATCTCCCTGGCTATGAACGACTTTCAGGACAACTATACTGATATCATCCACCGGTCGGTTTTCATCGAGACGCATGGCTTCGTTCAGCAGAACATCTGCAATTTCCTGTGGAGACGGATCCTGGTCATCCAGCAAAGATTGGAGATTTGTGCACACATCCATGGGTTGACCGCGGCGCTTGCCGGCATGTACCATCCCATCTGTGTACATAACCACCATCAAGCCAGCTTCCAGGCTGATCTCATTAATGAGTGGCCTGATATCCCGACCGAAACCCAGTGGTGGACAGTCGTCTTGCAGAGAATCGATCTCATCTCCGCGACAGATGAAAATTGGCGCAGGATTATTGCGGGTTAATACAAGTGTATTTGTAAGCAGATCGACAGAAGCAATATTCAATGTGCAGGAGACCTTCCCCTTTTTGTCGGTAAAAAGAGAATCTGAGGCAGCTCGGGCAGCTGCGCCATCCCGAACCCCTTCAGCCAGCAAGCCGATCACTTTACGCACGACCAGGTTCGAGATTGCCTTTGCACCGTGTCCCGAGGTTTGCCCATCCGCCAGTACGACCGAAAGACCTCCATTGGGTCTTTCAATGACTTCCAGTGTGTCCCCGCTTTCGGATACGGCATATTTGTTGATCTTGGCAACAGCTATCTGAACTTCCATGTCTTTCATTTTACATCAAAATGGAGTGTTGGGATAAATTCCCCAGTGATTGGTGGTAGATTGAGGTGCAAGATGAATGAATACTCGTGATTTCCAAGAATTGCTTCATAGAAGTGGATTTCAAAATATGGCAAGGAAATTAATATTATCAGTTTGCTCGAATTCCTTTCCCCAGCTAGGGAACATGGAGGATTCTTTGTAAGCCTCAGGAAGTCAGAATTATTACAATTTATCCTTCCGTTCACCTTCATAATAGGAAAATCTTGTTATTAAATTAAACAAGGGTTTAACCATTTTGGTCAAACCCTTTAAGGTGGATATTTAAAATTGTTAGCTGGCGGATTTATCGTCGGCTGGTGCTTTCTTGCTGACTGCTTTCTTGGCTGTATCAATTACTTCAAGGCTTTTTCCCTTAGCAGAAGCAATAACATCCTGGCCGCGGGTTTTAACTTCGGCAGCCAATTCTTCGTAACGGGCTTTTGCATCGGCTGCGGCTTCTTTTGCACGAGCCAGGGCATCTTCTGATGTTTGTGCTGCTTTATCTCGCAGTTCGATTCCTTTTTCCTTGATGACAGTCCGTGTCTCTTCGCCGGATTGTGGAGCAAAAAGCAAAGCAACGACTGCACCTGTTAAACCACCAACAACAAAACCTACTAAGAATGAACCAAAATCATCATGATCTGACATTTTATCTATCTCCTTATCAATGGCAACTAAAAAATTATCTCAATTGTTTGAAGGAAAATTGGGTCGCATAAACAATATAAGCTCGATTATATTTTCCAACACACTTCTATTTGAGTGGGTACACTGGTTATTTCTTTTTTAATCCCATCAGGTCGGTTAATTTCTTAAAGCCGGCAAGATAGGAATTCAACTTTATGATCGGTTCAACCATATTCTCACTCAAGAAGGCTGTTGTTCCACGCAAAGTATCAACTGTCTCACTTGTAGATTTGAGGATAGGTTTTACCTCGTTTTGCAGAAGGTTGACCAAGCTGGCTACCTGGATTACCAGGATGACCATGGCTGCACCGATGATGAGAGACTCAAATGCCATAAAAATTAGGAAAATATCCCGGATTTTGGCAGTTGTGGCGCTGTCTTGCAGAAGTCCAATGACTGCAAAAACAATCCCTGTAATGATCAACAACAAAATTACGACAATGGCAATGATTATCAGGCGCTGTTTCTTCAGGTCTGCTTGTTCAGAATGAGTTGTTTGTGTTGAGTCTGCAGATGTTTCTATCATATATTAAATGATTATAGCATAATTTAAGTCGGTGCACTAAAAAAAATAACTTATCAGCATGATGTTTTTAATATATCTCGAAATCGTAATTGGATTTGGCTGAATTCTATCCAATCAGACCAAAGCTCCTTGTTCAATGAATAGAATCAACACAGAGAAAATTTATTTAAAGATCGATATAGCTGCTGGTATCTTTGCAGAAATGGAGTCGGTGTCACAAAGACAAAAGGCTGGAAGGAGATTAGCTGAATTAACCTGAGAATAAGAATCTCAGACCTCTTGACTTTTGATGGTAAATTTGCTATGCTTTATCTACCGACCGGTCGGTAGATAAATATGAATAAAGAACTCATCCTCGAGGCTGCCGCTCAAATCATACGACAGAAGGGCTTTCATGCCACTTCCATGCAGGATATAGCAGAAGCGGTCAACCTTCAAAAAGCCAGTCTTTATCATCATGTTGCCAGTAAGCAGGAAATATTGTTGGAATTGCTTGACCAGGCATTGGATATGCTGACGGAACGTATGCTATTGGTTATTCAACAAGATCTACCAGCAGATGAAAAATTACGTCAAGCGATGGAATCTTTTATTCAAATGTTAACAGAACACAGCGACCTGGTTTCTGTTTTATTGCTTGAACATCGCTCCCTGGATGCTGAATTTCAGAGCCGTCACATTGCTAGGCGAGATCGTTTTGAAAAATTATGGCGGGATCTGATAATGGAGGGGATCAACACAGGTGAATTTAGCACTTATGACCCTGCTTTAACCGCACGCGCCTTATTGGGAGTAATGAACTGGACGATCACCTGGTATCGACCAACTGGGCTGCTCCCTGTTAAAGTGATAACGGATCATATGGCGAATCTTTTCATTAATGGCTTATTACCTCGCTCAAACCAAGGAATGACGAATTGAATAAACCTCAAGGTTTTCAAAAATATATTTCTTCTGGTGGCTCGCTGATATTTCGACTTCCACTGGAAGCATTCCCTAAGTTCTGGGTGAATACATACCTGATAAAAAGTGGTGAATACCTTGTTTTGATCGATACAGGCTCCGGGAGTGATATTTCAAATAAAGGCATTCTGGAAGGCTTCACATGGGTTAGTTCTGAAATTGGCAAAGAGATAAAAATTAATGACCTTACTCATATTCTGTTGACACATGGACATATTGACCACATGGGTGGTCTTGTCTTTCTGAAAGAACATACACAAGCATTGATCGGTGTGCATGAATTGGATTTGCAAACCATTGCTCATCACGAGGAACGTCTTAGCTTGATCAGCTTTCGAATTAACCAATTCCTGAGTGAGGCTGGTGTTGCAGAAGATGAGCGTTCTCAATTGCTGCAATTATATAAATTTACCAAGGCTTTCTTTCATTCTGTTCCGGTGGATTTTACATATGAGCAAGAGGGCATGCGTTGTGGACCTTTTAGCATGTTGCATTTGCCGGGACATTGTCCTGGCCAGGTTGCCATCCGGTTGGACGATTATTATTTCTGCGGCGATCATGTTCTAAGTGATATTACACCTCATCAATCACCTGAAGGATTGATACCTTACCTGGGTGTGGGACATTATTTGGAATCTCTGGAGAAATTTAATACTTGGGTGAATGGATATAAGTTAATTTTATCAGGTCATGATCTTCCCATCCAAGATCTGTCTGCTCGCTCAATTGCAATTCGAAAGGCGATATATACCAGGCTAAACCAAAGTCTGGATTTTCTGGGCGAGGCGCATAGTCTGGCAGAATTGACATCCCATTTATTCGGAAGGATGGCTGGATACAATGCTATGCTGGTTTTGGAAAAAACCGGAGCTTATGTGGAGTATCTATACCAACATGGATTGTTGGAGATAACAAATGTGAACGAATTGGAGGCCACCAGACAGACCATTTTGAAATATTGCCGGGTAAACGAAAAGACCAATTCGGTAATTTTCCCAAAGGAGAAGGCTTATGTTTTCATTTGAACCATCAGAAGAACAAAAAATGTTGATCGACGCTGTCAATCGATATGCTGCCAATGACATGCGTCCTGCGGCTCATGATGCAGAGGAAGCCGGGTTCTTTCAACCCAAGCTGATTGATAAAGGCTGGGAGATGGGGGTTTTACAAGCTTCCATTCCAGAAGTATACGGTGGTTTTGGTGACCGTTCAGTTGTGACAGGTGTGCTGGCCGCTGAATCAATGGCTTGGGGTGATCTGGCTGGATGTATGGCAGTCATGACTCCGGGTTTGTTCACATTGCCAATCCTGTTGACAGGAACCGAGGCGCAGAAAAAAGAATATTTACCGCCTGTGGTTGAAGGTGCCTGGCAACCTTATACTGCCGCTTTGTTGGAACCAAAATTTGATTTTGATGCAAATGACTTGGCTACATCAGCTGAAGTTGATGGTGAAGAATATATTCTTAATGGCGAAAAGACATACGTCCCGTTTGCTTCCGAAGCAAAAGCGATGATCGTGTATGCAAAATTGGATGGGAAAACCAAAGGATTTATCCTACCCGCTGGGACACCTGGAGTAGAAATTCCTTCGGAACGGCAGAAACTTATGGGGCTGAATGCACTTCCTTTCTATTCTGTCAAATTGAATGCCGTGCGACTGCCCCAATCCAATATTCTTCCTGGTGAATTTGAACCTGTGTTGGATGCCAGCCGGGTTGCATTGGCATCCATGGCAGTAGGTGTAGCAAAAGCTGCTTTTGAGTATTCTCGGGATTACGCCAAAGATCGGGATGTATTTGGGATGAAGGTTGCCCAAAAACAGTCCATTGCATTTATGCTGGCAGAAATGGCTATAGAGATCGAATCAATGCGGTTATTGACTTGGGAAGCTGCTTGGATGTTGGATACAGGCAAACCAGATGCCAGCAAACTTGCTTATTTGGCCCAGACTGGCTCGGCAGATATGGTGATGATGGTGACTGATAGGGCTGTGCAGATTTTAGGTGGGCATGGCTATATCCGCGAACATCCGGTTGAACTTTTCATGCGCAACGGTCGCGGCTTTGCTGCCTTCACCGGTCTGGCGATGGTATAAGCCAAGGAGGATTAACATGATTGAATTTGAAGTTCCTGAAAAAATTGCCGGGGTTATGAATGTTATCGAGACTGTTGCAGTCAATATGATGCGTCCGGTGGCGCGGTACTTTGACGAACACGAGCATGAAATCCCCTGGGATTATATTAATTTCATGCAGACTGCTACCAAAGCCATGGGAGGTGGAGGTACCTCAATGGCTGCCGGTTCAAGCAATAGGGAAGGTCCACGCCTGGCATATCAGCGACTGGCATACATGGTGGAAGGACTCTCGTGGGGAGATGCAGGATTGTATCTGTGTATGCCCGGCGGAATGCTTGGTTCTGCTGCTGTAGCGGCAGCTGGAAATGATGAACAGAAAGAACGTTTCCTGAAAAGGTTTAAAGGAGATACCCCGGTATTTGATGCCATGTGTATGACAGAACCTCAGGCTGGTTCAGATACATCTGCAATTCGGGCAACCGCAGTCCTGGATAAAGCCAGTAATGAATGGATCTTGAATGGTGAAAAGATCTTTGTTACCTCCGGCCACAAGGCTTTGCTAGACTCACAGGGTTTTATTGTGGTGTGGGCTACCATTGATCCTTCGGCTGGACGCACGGGAATGCGGTCGTTTGTGGTGGAGGCTGGCACGCCTGGAGTCCAGGTGACCAAATTGGAACACAAACTGGGGATTCGTGCCAGTGATACTGTATCGATCCTATTGCAGGATTGTCGTGTACCGTTCACGAATATTTTGGGAAGCCCGACCGTTGAAACAAGTACGAAAGGCTTCAAAGGTGCCATGGCAACTTTTGATGCAACCCGCCCCATTGTTGCTGCTCAGGCGATTGGATTGGCGCGTGCCACCTTGGAACTGCTCAAGGAAATGCTGGCTGAGAATTGTATTACCATACGATATGGTCTCCCCCGCCAGAAGTTGACCTCCATAGAAAAAGATGTAATGGATATGGAGATCCAGCTTCGTACAGCCTGGTTACTGGTAATAAAAGCTGTCTGGATGATGGACAATGGCAAGCCGAATTCACTAGAATCATCCATGTGCAAAGTGCGGGCTGGTGATGTTGTAACCAAGATCACACAAAAAGCAGTCGAGATCATGGGTCCTCTGGGTTATAGCCGTGATTATTTACTGGAAAAATGGTTCCGGGATGCCAAGATCAGTGATATTTATGAAGGTACTGGTCAGATCAATCGCCTGGTCGTCGCCCGACAAATATTGGGTTATCGTTCAAAAGATTTAAGCTAGATATTTAATGGATGGAGCAAAATTATCCAAGCTACATAAAACGGAGGAGGAAAAATGACATACAAAGTTCATAAAGCTGTTGTGATCGGTGCAGGCACGATGGGTGCAGCCCTGGCTGCCCACCTGGCCAACGCGGGAGTACCGGTCACTTTGTTGGATATCGTACCAAAAGATGTTCCTGTCGAGGCTGGTAAATCAGCTCGCAACAAAATTGTGGATGAAGGCTTTGAACGGGCTAAGAAATCCCGCCCAGCCAGTTTCTTTTCTTCAGATCAGCTTTCATTGGTAAAAACCGGTAACCTGGAAGATGATTTTAACGTTATCTCTGAAGCAGACTGGGTGATCGAGGCAATTGTTGAAAATTTAAAAATAAAACAGCAATTGATGGAACGCATTGACAAGGTTCGGAAACTTGATGCCATCATCAGTACCAACACCTCAGGAATCCCTGTCAAAGATATAGCAGTGGGGCGCTCTGACAGTTTTAAGAAGCATTTTCTGGGAACACATTTTTTCAACCCTCCCCGTTATCTTAAACTGCTTGAGATCATTCCCACCGCAGACACTGTTCCAGAGGTAACAAAATTCATCAGCTGGTTTGGGGAATATCGCTTGGGTAAGGGAATTGTTCTATGCAAGGATACCCCCAACTTCATTGGTAATCGTATGGCATTTGGAACAGGTGCCTTTGGACTTCATTTCATCATGGAAAACGGTTATACAGTCGATGAAGTTGACTCAATCACTGGCCCATTGATCGGGAGACCCAAAACTGCAACATTCCGGTTGATCGATCTGGTGGGAATTGATGTATGGGAGCATGTCGGAAAAAATCTAGCTCCAGCCATTCCCTATGACAAACTTGGTCAGCAATACCTGGCTTCTGAAAAGCCGAACCAGCTGATCCATAGCATGGTTGAACACGGTTGGCTGGGAAATAAAACCAAAATAGGTTTTTACAAAGAAGTTCGCGATCCGGATGGCAAAAAAGACTATTATTCCCTGGATCTTTATACCCGGGAGCATAAACCCTCCACCAAGCCGCGATTTGATTCGGTCAAGAAAGCAAAAGATATTGAAGAGCTTGGGGAACGTTTAAAAGTCTTGATTGCCGAATCCGATAAAGCAGCAGAACTTGTCAAAGCCTTAACCTTTCAGGCTTTCCAATATGCCAGCACAATTATTCCAGAAGTTGCGGATAATCCCAAACCTCTGGACGACGCTGTTCGATGGGGTTTTATGCACGATGTTGGACCTTTTGAAACCTGGGATATGCTGGGTGTTCGCGAAACAATGGAATCTATGAAAGCGATTGGATACCCCTGTGCAGAATGGGTTCCAGAAATGCTGGCTGCTGGATTTGAGACATTTTACGAATATAAAGGTTCCAGCAAAGTAGGTGTTTATGATGTCAGCAAGAAAAAATATGTGAGGATTGAACAAACACCCGGTTTGATCTTTCTGAATGAATTCAAGGGTACGAAAAAAATGATCAGTAGCAATGCAGGTGCCTCGTTGTATGATATAGGCGATGGGGTTGCTCTGGTTGAATTCCATACCAAGATGAACGCCCTGGATGATGATATTTTTAATATCACACTTGAAGCTCTTGACAGGGCGGAAAATGAGTTTGAGGGTCTGGTGATCGGTAATGAAGGTGATAACTTCAGCGCTGGAGCCAATCTGTTCATGGTGGTTGTGGCAGCCCAACAAGGAATGTGGGATGTGCTCGATCAGGCAATATCGAAATTACAGAATATGAATTTACGTATGCGATATTTCCCGAAACCGGTTGTGATCGCCCCAGCGGGTATGGCCTTGGGTGGTGGATGCGAAGTCACTATGCATGGCAGCCGGGTAGTGGCAGCTGCTGAAACTTATATAGGTCTCGTTGAATTAGGTGCTGGTGTGATTCCGGCAGGAGGTGGAACCAAAGAAATGGTGCGCAGGATCGTGAACCCTGCCATGCGTACACCCGATGCAGAGGTACTGCCTTTCCTACAGCAAGTGTTTATTCAGATAGGTCAAGCTAAAGTGGCAACCAGCGCTGAAGAAGCCCGTCAGTTAAAGATCTTGGGACCACAGGATAGAATCGTAATGCATAGGGATTTTCTTCTGAGTGAGGCTAAAAAAGAAGTTTTGCATATGGCAAATACTGGCTATAAGCCGCCTGCGCCGGAACAAATATATGCTGCCGGGCGTGACTCATTGGCAGCCATACAGATCGGTGCCTGGTCTTTTAAGGAAAGCAAGTACATCACAGATTACGAAGGAATCATCGCTGGAAAACTCGCTCATGTAATGACTGGTGGAGATTTGAGCCGATCAACATGGACCAGTGAGCAGTATTTCCTTGATCTGGAACGTGAAGCTTTCCTTTCATTATGCGGTGAACAGAAGACCCAGGAACGCATGTGGGCACTGCTGAATACCGGCAAACCGCTGCGGAATTAGGAGGTATGAAGATGACGACAAGAGATGCTGTAATTGTTTCTGCCGCCCGAACACCTGTGGGCAAAGCCAAACGCGGTAGCTTGGTAACTGTCCGCCCGGATGAATTGGGATCGGAAGTGATTATCGAATTACTTAAACGCACACCAGGTCTGGTTCCAGCCGAGATCGATGATGTCATTTTTGGTTGTGCCTTTCCGGAAGGAGAACAGGGCATGAATATGGCACGCATGATAGCTCTGAGAGCCGGTTTGCCTGTTTCTGTTTCCGGCGAAACAATCAACCGCTATTGCTCCTCGGGTGTGCAAAGTATTGCTCATGCAGCTTTTGCAATTATGGCTGGTCAGATGGAAGTTGCGATGGCGGGTGGTACAGAATCAATGAGCATGGTACCCATGGCGGGTTATAAATTTTCGCCGAATCCCCATTTTGCTCAGGATCTGCCACATTATTACACCAATATGGGTTTGACAGCCGAAAATGTGTCCGTAAAATTCAATGTCAGCCGCGCAGATCAGGATGCATTTTCGGTTCAATCAAACATGAAAGCAGCAAAGGCAGTAGATTCCGGTCTATTTGACCCGGAATTGGTGCCGATAAATGTAAGTATAAAAGAGCTGGACCCAGAAGGTAAACCTATAACCAGGCAATTCATCCATAAAAGAGATGAAGGACCGCGTGGTGATTCAACCCTGGAAGGCCTTGCCAGGTTGAAGCCAGCTTTTAAAGAAGGTGGTACCGTCACAGCCGGAAATTCATCCCAAATGTCGGATGGTGCTGGGGGAGTAATAATAATGTCTGCGGAGAAAGCTGCGAGTCTGAACCTGAAACCATTGGTGCGCTTTGTTGCATTTGCCACTGGTGGGGTTGAGCCTGAATTGATGGGTCTTGGCCCGGTGGTCGCAGTCCCCAAGGTATTAAAATTAGCTGGTTTAAAGTTGGGTGATATTGATTTGATTGAATTAAATGAAGCCTTTGCCGCCCAAAGCTTGGCAGTTATAAGAACATTGGATGTCAACCCTGAGATCACCAATGTCAATGGAGGTGCCATCGCTCTTGGGCACCCGCTCGGTTGCACTGGCGCTAAACTTACTACTCAGTTGATCTACGAAATGAAGCGCAGGAATTCTAAATATGGTATGGTAACCATGTGTATTGGCGGCGGTATGGGTGCTGCTGCAATATTTGAAAATTTACAATAGGAGAATAAGAAATGCCACTGACAATTGCTGATCTGATGTCCAAAATGCCCGCTGCTTTTCAATCCGAAAAAGCCGGCCCAATTGATGCCGTCATCCAATTCAAATTTACAGGTGTTGAACCGGGAGAGTGGTTTGCATCCATAAAAGATGGGGCATGCACAACTGAGAAAGGTGTCCATGCCAACCCCAAGATGACCCTGACCGCTGATTCAAGCGATTATATAAAAATATTTACAGGGGAGCTGGATGGTATGCAGGCTTTTATGCAAGGAAAGCTTAAATTGGCAGGAGACTTGAATCTGGCTATGAAACTAACCCAGATGTTTAAGATTCGATAAATTTCTTTGAGAACAAAAAAGACGGCAATTTTTTGCCGTCTTTTTTTGTTTACTGAATAGTATTTAAGATCCTTGATTTGTCTTATCGCAGTAGTTCACCAAGAAAGGCTCATAATTAACAATCTATCCCATCGGGTGACGCATTAATTGACCACCGAGGAGATGTAAATGCAGGTGATCGACGATCTGGTGTGAATCTGGACCGGTGTTGATGATCAGGCGGTAACCTTTTTCAGCGATGCCTTGTTCGGCTGCGATATTTTTGGCTGTTAAGAACATATGCCCTATCAAAACCTCATCCTGTTGAGTAATTTCATTGGTCGATGCGATATGTTTATTGGGGATGACCAGAATATGGATGGGAGCGACGGGGTTAATATCGTGGAAAGCAGAGATCAAGTCATCCTTATAAACGAATTTTCCTGGAATTTCACCAGCAATGATCTTGCAGAAGATACAATCAACCATACGATCCTCCTAATACTATTGGAAGTGCCCTGTAGAGGTATTACTAAGACCAGTTGTTATATCAGGTGTACAAACCCCAATCAATGGCATTGGGATCTTCCATCAATGAAAAATCCCAGGGATCCATACCAAGTTGGATGTTTACATCCATATTTAATCCTTCCAACGCTTTTTGGCGGGTAGACTCGAGCATGGCAGGTCCGTAAGGACAAAAAGGAGTCGTTAGGATCATATATATTTCAGCTTTTTCTTCCTTGATGGTTACTTGACGTATCAGACCAAGTTGGATGATATTCATTCCGATTTCGGGATCTATGACCTCGGCAAATTTTTCTCTTAAGGGTTGAACCAGATCAGGATGTGTGGCGTGGATGTCCCAGATGATTTCGTTGATCGGGGTAGAGTCTTCGCTCATTTAGCAATCTCCGTATCTGACTGTATTACATAAGTACAATGTGCATCTCCGGTTAATATACATTGGATCTTTGCTGCAGGAACTGCCAGCATTTTGGAGATCAATGTTTGATCCACTGTGCAAACTTCAGGATGGTTTAATCCAATTTGATAATAAGGACAGTTGATCTCATGGATATGGTACTGATCACCTGCGCGTTCCCATTCGATCGTAAAACCTTCATCCGCAAGCAATGTTTTCACCAAATCCAGGCGGTCTTCAATTTTTAAACCTTTCATTTGATCCTGGTACTCTTCAGCAAGGTCATCAGCCATTTGGGAAAATAATTTGCTGACCAAAGCTTCAGGCATACTTTCTTTAAGCTGATCCAGCAATCGGGAAGTAAGGCGTAAATATCGAGTTGGGAATAGTTCCATACCATCTTCTGTTAAAAAATATACCAATCGAGGTCGTCCGACACCATGACGTTCTTCTTCACCAGCAACCAGTCCAGCGGCTTGGAGGTTGCTTAAATGATGTCTGACAGATATGGGATTAATTCCAACAGCACTTGCAAGGTCAATGATAGTGGAGCGAGGTTTTCTTAGCAGATTTTGCAGAATTCGGTCGCGTGTACTTTTCATAAGGTTTACTTTCCCCTCCAAGAATATACGAGGGTTGTGAATAATAAAGAGAATGGATCTAATTCGGAGTATATCAGTCCTATTGTAAAATGTCAATAAAATAGATAATTATGATAAATATTCAGTTGCGAAATTCTATTCTTTTATTTGGGTATATTGGCAACATGATTAATATACTAGAATATTATCATAATAATTTGACAATTCACGCCTTTTTTGCTATAATGCTAACTTATATAATTTTTCATTCTTAAAGCGGTTTTCGAGCAAAAAAGGCTATCCTTTTCTCTCTAAATTTCTTTATGATGAGAACATCGAATTACAGAATAAGCAATAAGGAGCTTTTTTTTATGTCTCAATTACTTATCAAAAACCTTCATGTCAGCATTGAGGGAAAAGAAATATTAAAGGGTTTAAACCTTGCAGTGAAAAAAGGAGAGGTTCATGCCATCATGGGACCCAACGGAACCGGCAAATCCACCCTAGCATATACCTTGATGGGACATCCATCCTATGAAGTAACCCAGGGTGAGATCTGGTTCAAAGGAGAAAATATCCTTGAAAAAAAACCGGATGAACGTTCCAGGATGGGTTTATTTCTGGCATTTCAATATCCAGTCGCCATTCCCGGAGTGACCGTTGCAAACTTCCTTCGCACCGCTCTTAATGCCCGTCGTCGTGCAAATAACCCTGATGATAAAGGTATCCCGATCCCGGAATTTCGGAAAATGCTTATTGAGAAAATGAATTTACTCAAAATGGATTCGAAATTTGCAGGTCGTTATCTGAATGACGGATTTTCTGGTGGAGAAAAAAAACGTGCTGAAATTCTTCAAATGGCTACACTCCAGCCAGAGATTGCTTTTCTGGACGAGACAGATTCAGGACTGGATATTGATGCCTTGCGAATTGTTTCCGAAGGGGTTAATGCATTGACTGGCCCCGACCTTGGTGTGGTTGTAATTACCCATTATCAACGCTTGCTGAATTATATCAAACCACAATTCGTACATATCATGTTTAATGGGACCATTGTCGAATCAGGTGGTCCAACCTTGGCTATTAAATTGGAAGAACAGGGTTATGACTGGATTCGCGAAAAATATCAGGAAACCATCCCGGCATAATTTTTATTGGTAGATTTTGGAGGTTGTTATGGCATCCGACGCACACTTGTTGGAAGATATGGGGACCTATAAATATGGTTTTAAGGATTCGTCCGACGATTATTTCTTTAAATCCCAAAAAGGTCTGAATCGTGAAATAGTAATAAAAATATCGGAAATGAAAGACGAACCTCAGTGGATGTTGGATTATCGACTGAAAGCGTTGGATCATTTCTTACAAAGGCCTATGCCTGATTGGGGAGCTGATGTCTCGGGATTGAATTTACAGGATATTTTTTATTATGTAAAACCAACCGAAGGCTCGGAAAAATCCTGGGATGATGTACCCGATGAGATTAAAAATACTTTTGATAAGTTGGGAATCCCAGAGGCTGAGCGTAAATTTTTAGCTGGAGTAGGTGCTCAGTATGAATCTGAGATGGTATACCATAGCATCCAGGATCACCTTGAGAAAAAGGGTGTAATTTTTCTTTCCATTGAAGATGGTTTGCGTCAACATCCTGACCTATTTCGAGAATACTTTGGTTCGGTCATCCCGATTGAAGATAACAAATTTGCCGCATTGAATAGCGCGGTTTGGTCGGGTGGTTCATTTGTCTATGTCCCCAAAGGGGTCAAGGTAGATCTTCCCCTTCAAGCATATTTCCGGTTGAATATTGCCAATGTTGGACAATTTGAGCGCTCTTTGATCATTGTGGAAGATGATGCTCAGTTACATTATGTGGAGGGCTGTACAGCTCCTCAATACTCCAGTGACTCTTTTCACTCTGGCGTGATTGAGATCGTTGTTAAAGCCGGAGCACGCATGCGCTACACAACCATCCAGAACTGGTCTACAAATGTATATAACCTGGTGACACAGCGTGCCAAAGTATTTAAAAATGGAACAATGGAGTGGGTGGATGCCAACCTTGGTTCAAAGGTGACCATGAAATATCCATCCTGTTATTTGATGGAAGCAGGAGCGCACGGCGAGATGCTTTCTATGGCTTTCGCTGGTTCTGGCCAGCATCAGGATGCTGGCAGCAAGATGGTTCATTTTGCCCCCAATACCACCAGCAAGGTGATCTCAAAATCAATATCCAAGAGTGGCGGTAGGGCTTCATTCCGCGGATTACTCAAAGTGTATAAAGGTGCCAAAGGTGCAAAATCCAATGTGGTATGTGATGCCTTACTCCTGGATCCACAATCCCAATCGGATACCTACCCGACCATAGAAATTGATGAATCTGATGTGAGCATTGGTCATGAAGCCTCGGTTTCAAAAGTTGGTGATGAACAATTGTTTTATTTGATGAGTAGAGGCTTGACGAATGAAGAGGCCACCACAATGGTGGTATCTGGTTTCATTGAGCCATTAGTTAAGGAACTACCTATGGAATATGCGGTTGAAATGAATCGCTTGATCCAGCTTCAGATGGAAGGATCGATTGGCTGATATGGATGAAAAACCTCGTATTGTTGTAAGCTCGCGAACACGCCGGGTGGAACAAGCCTCAGGCATATTTACTTTCACACCTGAGATGTTAAGGCTGACTGGTCCGTTAAAAGATTACAGGCTAAAAGCTTGGGATGAATTTTGTCGATTGCCTTTGCCAACCACCAAAGAAGAAGCCTGGCGGCGGACAGATCTGCGAAATCTGCCGGCGGATAAATTTAATTTACCAACATCTGGAGTCCGGCAGGATTACCAGTCTGTGCCAGAACACCTGCTTCAACCCCTTGCTGGCAGTCAACATGGTGGGCAGATTCTACTTCTGCCCGACCAAGCACATGTGAATCTTGATCCTGACCTAATGAATAAAGGTGTCATTTTTACAGACCTTCAAACTGCTGAAGAGCAACACCCGGAATTAGTTGAGCGTCTGGCAGGTGAGATTGTTCGATGCCAGGAAGGAAAATTTGCTGCATTGGCAGCCGCATTTGCAGAAAATGGCGTTGTTTTGTATGTCCCCAAAGGTGTGAGTATTGAGCAACCGCTCCATAGTGTTTTATGGGGGGGCGGATTTAATATGGCACACATTTCACATCTGTTGATCTGGATAGATGAAGGAGCCTCGGTCACTTACGTCCACGAATCCGCATCACCACAACAGGTTCCAAACCTGCATTCCGGTTTGGTGGAAATTAAAGTATCCGATGGCGCCAACCTTCGTTTTGTTGAACTGCAATCCTGGGGTGATCAGGTTTGGAATTTCAGTCATGAACGCGCCCAGGTGGGTAGGGATGCCAACCTGGATTGGATTTTTGGAGCTATAGGATCGCAGGTTACCAAGAATTTTTCCAGCCTGGATTTGGTAGCTCCAGGTGCCACGGGCAGGATGTCCGGTTTCTATTTCACCAACGGGCACCAGCATCTGGATCATGATACCCGTCAGAATCATTTGGCTCCCAATACCACCAGTGACCTTCTTTTTAAAGGTGCATTAAAAGGAAGCAGTCGATCAGTCTGGCAGGGGATGATCTATGTCGCACCCGGTGCCCAAAAAACAGACGGCTTTCAAGCCAATCGAAACCTGGTGTTAAGCCCTGCGGCGCGGGCCGATTCTATTCCTGGTTTAGAAATCCTGGCCGATGATGTCCGTTGCACTCATGGTGCAACAGTTGGGAATATTGATCCGGAACCCATGTTTTATCTGCAAAGCAGGGGAATTCCACATGAAGATGCAGAGCGTCTTATTGTGGAAGGTTTTTTTGACCCGATTATGCAGCGAATCCCGTTTGAAGGTGTCCGTGAAAGATTTCAGAAGGCTATCCTTGAAAAGACGATAGGCAACTAAATCATTTAATTTGCATCAAACATTAGATAAGGTGTTTGTTTGGAATTACAACGGTAGGTTAATTATTTTATTGAAATAGCATACTTTACTCTTATGATGGATGTGCTGTTTCCGGAGGGTTTTATGGCTCAATTTGCATTTATGCGTTCGCCGGATCTAAGTTCAGAATTTGAAGTTGGGGATACAGTTGAAGTTTTTTGTGATCATGAAAAGAATACAGACAGGATCCGGGGTTGGTTGCGTGGGATTATTGTGCAAATAGACCCAAAACTTGTTGCAGTTCAATTTCGTACCAATGTTGATCTGACCGACGGCTGGATGGTCCCGGATCGAATCTTGTGGTATCC
>JBDRQK010000117.1:0-6744 GCA_043826315.1 Chloroflexota bacterium | reverse complement strand
ATTAACAAAGGGGGGCTTACAAGGATGGTGATGCTGCCAGGAATCGATTCGCTGGGAACCTTCTTGAGCCCACAAGCTTATTAACTTATGATAAACAACCGACCTCTCTTTGATGATTAGTTACATTGAATTGTAATTGATTATGAATAATTATTCTTCTTAAAGTATTTAATCTTTTGGTTATCTTCTTTGAAAGTATATTCTTGATTGTAACCTTCTCCTGATTATTTTGAAAAATTATCTTGTTCTGAGGTAATGATTTATCCTATGGATCGTTGCTGCAATAAAGGTAATAATACACCAGTAGAAAATATATTCAAAAAATGCGATCAAGAGTGCAGCCAAAGGTGATGCACCTCGCAGCATGGGCGGTCTAAGAATGCCGCGCTGAATAGCCCAAATATGGGTTAGAACACCCCAAAAACCGGATAAAAAAAAGAAGATCGGCAATGGATGGTGTTTTCCATTCCTTGCCAATGACCAAATTCCAAGAGAAAAACCAGCCATTAATAATCCAAATATTAATGGTAACCACTCACGTCCCCCCTCTGGGAAGACATGGATATAAACAGAATCCCAAAACAGGGATAAGACCAATTTCCAGATTCCAAACCAGGCTAATCCCGAAATGATGACCAGAGTCCATTTTATTTGAATGAAGAGTGCAGGTTTGATCTGCCAGATTAATAGTGGAATCAGAACAGCATCCAGGAGGGCAAAGATTGATGCGCCTTGCAAGAGAATATCAGTCGTAATAACAATATCCTCAATAATCATAAAGACTTCCTATTAAAGGGGAGACATCCTCTGAGTCAAACATAATTATTATTATCCAATATTATTATAATGATTCATAAGTGCATTGAAAAGACATCTTGGCATTCCTGGAAAATTTCATGTGCATGAAAAAAGACCGAAGTTCACGTTTGAACTCCGGCTTTTTCCATTGCTAAGCTATATTATTTTACGGGAACCGTTTCAGTACCACTGCGGCTGTGGGCATGATGGTCTTATCACCGATTTTCATGTTGGATGGAACTGGACCGGATTTATCGGGAGCGCCCTGGAAGATAAAGATGGGGGTGCCTTCTTCTGAGGATTTTAGTTCTATAAAAGCCTGACCGGTGAGATAGCCTTCAGCATCCACGGCACAGCTGGTAACCCAGCCAATGACCTTGCCGCGTTTATCGAGTACAGGGTCGCCATTGTGAGCCATACGCACACCTTTTTCAGTGAAACGGAAGCGGCAAACCACACCTTTTCGTTCCTGTTCACGCGCAATAAATGCCTCACGTCCGATGAACCAGGGTTTATAAGTTTTGACGTAGGATCCAAAACCTCCCTCGGCAACACCAAGATCGTTTTGATTTTTACCAGAACCGAGTCCCATTTCATGCCCGTAAAGAGGTAAACCGGCTTCGGTACGCAGCGAATCTCGCGCACCCAGTCCGATCGGTTTTACACCGAAGCTTTCTCCTGCTTTTAGTATTGCATTCCAGAAATCCAAAGCTTTGTTAGGGTGGACAAACAACTCAAAAGCCATTTTTTCACCTGTGTATCCTGTTCGGGATACGATCAGGTTAAATCCTCCAACCCTTGCATCGCACAATTGGGTCCTTTTGAGAGCCATGATGCTATTTCTATCTGCCACACTGACACCCATCGCCAGTAAGATATCCCGGCTTTTGGGACCTTGCAATGCTATATCGACTCTCATATCAGCCCCGGCTTTGGGATCGCGCAGGTTACGAATGACAGCTTTGTAACCATAGGTGCGCACCCAAGGGCGGGTGTTATCGATCCTGACTTTGCCATCCCGCACGGATTCGAGCCAGTTACGGTCCTTGTCATCATTGGAGGCATTGACAACTACCAGGAATTTATCCTGTGTTCGACGGTAAACCAATGTGTCATCGATCACATCAGCATTGGGGGTTAGAAAGTGGCTATAGAGCGATTCCCCTGGAAGCAAACCACCGACATCATTGGAGCAGACAGTATCGAGAAATGCAGCTGCATCCCTTCCCTCCACCTGATATACACCCATATGGGCGACATCAAATAAACCAGCTGCCTGTCGGGTTGCAAGGTGTTCTTCTACAACGGAGGTATACCATACCGGCATTTCCCAGCCGGCAAAGGGAATTATTTTTGCACCCAGGGCTTTATGAGCTTCATAAAGAGGTGTCCGGCGTATCGGATTTTCTGCAGGTTCCTTCCAGTCGAACTCAGGCAGGTTCTTTCCTGAACTTATTTTGATGCCGATGTGCCAGGGTTTCTCAAACCAGTCAGCCTGTCCTTTCGCTTGAACAGCCTTTTGGTTGGACTCTTTTATTACTAGAGGTCCCGGCATGCGTAAGGCTGAATAATCAGGTTTTCCGAACAGGTCAATGGATGTATATCCGTCAGATAGATCTCGTAACCAGGCAGCAGCCAGGGATGCCTGTTCGGTTGGGAAACTCAATAGGTAGCTGTCATGGGATAAGCAGGTTATTGTCGCCTTGATATCTGCATTTGGTGTGGCCATGCGGGTGGGTTTTGATTTCCCTGGTTCCAGAGCTGACATATCAGAAGAGGTAACATAATCCAGAACCTGCCGAACGCGCGAACCGGAAATCTCAAATACCGAGAGTCCATCCTTTTGTTTGGGTTGGTCATCCAAATAATAGAAGTGGGGGTAACCATGCTGACTTGCTTCAAAGTCGATGCCGGCAGATTCTGCCAGGTGCCGGACCCGATTGCGGGCATCTTCGAGCACATTGAAGGAGATCTTGGCACGGCGGACGCGACCTTTATGCGGAGTATCCACGGAATGGGGTGCGGCAGCCAGCAAGACATCTGCAATGATATCTCCCAATTGGCGGGTTTTATTTTCATCAAAGCCACGTTGAGTGATCCATGGTGTTCCCAGGCGGATGCCGGATGGATCACGTGAGTTCTTATCACCGGGGATCGTGTTGCGATTGGTAACGATACCTGCCAGGTCAAGGATACGTGCAGCCTGGTCTCCACTCAAGCTGGTACCATCCGGGGCTCTGACAACCGTGCAATCGACATTGAGCATATGACAGTTGGTACCACCAAAGGGAATTCGGAAACCGCGTTCCTTAAGCCGTTCCGAGAGAGCAACCGCATTTCGAATGGTCAGGGTTTGGAGCTTCCTAAATTCCTTGCTCTGGGCGATCTTAAAAGTGAGTGCCAGTGCTGCAAAAATATGAACATGGGGACCACCTTGTTCCCCAGGAAAGACTGCTTTGTCAACCTTTTTTGCAATAGCAGGGTCGGTAGTCAGGATGATGGCACCGCGCGGTCCGTGCAGAGTCTTATGAGTGGTCGAAGTAATGACGTGGGCATATCCAATGGGTGATGGGACAACACCGGATGCCACCAGGCCACCAATATGAGATATATCTGCCAGCAGATACGCGTCGACACTATCAGCGATCTGACGAAACTTCTTCCAATCCGGGATCCATGAGTAGGATGAATACCCGGCAATGATCATTTTTGGTTTGTGTTGAATTGCTAATGCTTTTATGGCTGCATAATCGATTTGTTCGGTTTCAGGGTCAACATTGTAATGAACGATATTGTAGTATTCGCCAGAGCGATTGACAGAAGAGCCATGTGAAAGGTGACCACCATGAAGCAGGTTCATCCCCATCACAGTGTCGCCTGGTTTTACCAGGGCATGGTATACAGCGTTGTTGGCGGGTGCACCTGAGAGTGCCTGGATATTCACAAAGACCTGGTCTGCGTTGACCCCATTGGCAGCAAATGTTTCCGCACACCGACGGCGTGCCAGTGCTTCGATCGCGTTGGCATATTCCACACCTTTATAATAGCGCGGATCGGAGTAACGCCGGTAATGAGCCAGACGTTCCGGATATGAAAGAATTTCTTCGTCAGACATCCAACGACTATCTTCATCCGGATAGCCTTCGGCATAGATATTTTGAAATGCAGATCCCATTGCCTCGCGCACAGCCAGGGGAGCCTGGCTCTCGCTTGGGATGAGGATCAGTTTTCGGTATTGGCGTTCAGCTTCGAGCTGGGTCAGTTCAAAAACATCCGGATCCAATTCAGCCAGGCTGCCGCGTACGAGAAAATCAGACATAAGTTTCTCCTAATTATTTCTAAGAATTTGCATAATCCTCGGGCAGCCAGCAGCATAATACCAGCTCGCGGGCAGCTTTCACTTCATCCATGCGTCCAAATGGAGTCTTGTGAGGAGCTTCATGTAAAAGCTCAGGATTCGTTTTGGCTTCAGCTGCGATCTTGATGAGTGCATCTGCAAAAGCATCCAGTGTAACCTTATTCTCTGTCTCAGTGGGTTCGATCATAAGGGCTTCATGTACGATCATGGGGAAGTAATTGGTCGGAGGATGGAAGTCGTAATCCATAAGCCGTTTGGCTATATCCAGTGCGCGCACATCCGAGCCTGCAACCATGCCTTCTGCAACAAACTCATGCATACAGATGCGGTCGTAAGGAACTCTGAATGTATTACGCAGCCGAGATTGCAGGTAATTCGCATTCAACACTGCATATTCAGAGATATTACGCAACCCTTCCGGACCATGCATGGCAATATAAGTAAAAGCACGTACAAGGACACCAAAGTGCCCGTGGAACGCTTTTACACGACCGATGGTTTTGGTCGGATTGACAAAGCCATACAAAGGTGGAATTTCATCATCACCTTCATCCACGATATTCACGAGCGGGGTGGGAAGAAAATCTGCCAGGGCAGCTGTTACGCCAACCGGTCCAGAACCGGGGCCACCACCGCCATGCGGGGTTGAAAAGGTCTTGTGCAAATTGAAGTGCATCAGATCAATCCCGGCATCGCCGGGGCGTAAAATTCCCAGCAGGGCGTTTAGATTAGCGCCATCTCCATAAACCAGACCACCACAAGCGTGGATTGTTTTAACTACCTCTTCCAGGTTTTCATCGAAAAGCCCCAGCGTGTTGGGATTGGTGAGCATCAGGCCAACAACTGTGTCGTCACATTCAGCTTTGAGAGCAGCCAAATCTACATTTCCATTTTTATCTGAGGGGATTTGAACGATCTGCAATCCGATCATGCCTGATGATGCTGGATTGGTGCCATGTGCAGAATCGGGTATGAGCATCTTGACACGCTTTGTGTCTCCACGACTTGCATGGTATGACCGCATTATTAGGACGCCGGTCAGTTCGCCATGTGCTCCAGCTGCAGGTTGCAGAGTCACAGCGGAGAATCCACTTATCTCTTTCAACCATTCTTGCAATGTATACATCAGTGCCAGGTTGCCCTGAACAGATTCAATGGGTTGCAGGGGATGGGAGAAGGCAAAACCAGGTAATCGGGCAGTATCTTCATTGATCTTCGGGTTGTATTTCATGGTGCAGGAACCAAGTGGATAGAAACCACTGTCCACACTGTAATTAAATTTGGAAAGATGCATGTAATGTCGGATGACATCCACTTCTGCCAATTCTGGCAGGGGTAATTCTTTGCGCAGAAGTGTTTTCGGTAGGTCAGAGACGGGTACATCCGGTTGGGGGAAGGTCACGCCAGTCCGACCAGGGGATGAGAGTTCAAACATGGTCGGTTCAATCACGATCGAGCTTGTCATGGGTATTGTGTTCTCAGTCATGGCTGATCTCCTCCAGGATTTCGACCAGGAGATCGATCTCTTCCCGGGTGTTCATTTCTGTTACTGCGATCAACATATGGTCCTTGAGGGCAGGGTAATCCTGTCCAAGATCATAACCACCCATAATGCCATGTTCGAGCAGATGTGCGTTAATCTCTGCTACGGGTTTTGGGCAGCATACCGAAAACTCGTGGAAGAAAGGTGTATCAAAGCACAAATTGTAGCCTTTAAGTTTGTTGATTTGGTCGGCGGCATAGTGAGCTTTGTGGTAGCACAATTCTGCAACCTGTCTAAATCCAGTTTGCCCCAGCAAGGAAAGGTACACAGCTGAAGCCAGTGCCATGAGACCCTGGTTTGAGCAGATATTGGAAGTAGAGCGCTCACGTTTGATGTGTTGCTCATGGGCAGTTAAGGTCAGTACATAGGCGCGCTGCCCGCGATTATCAACAGTTTCGCCGACCAGCCGGCCAGCCATTTTGTGAATATATTTCTTGCGGGTGGTGAAAAAACCCAGGTAGGGACCACCGAATGACATGGGAATCCCCAGGGGTTGTCCTTCGCCGACAATAATATCTGCTCCCATTTCACCAGGAGTTTTAAGAATGGCCAGGGCAGTGGGATTGACTGCCACACAGAAAAGCGCACCTGCGGCATGTGCTGATTCGGCTAGTTGGGTGTAATCATAAATACAGCCGAAGTAATCCGGGTATTGAACGATCACAAGGGCAGTATCCTCATCGATCAGTTTCTCAATAATTTCCGGACCCCCATCAAGATTCGCATGGGCATCATCTCCAACCAGGGTCAAACCCATGCCCTGGGTATATGTGCGCAGGGTTGCACGATATTGTGGATTAACTGTGGGAGAGATAACCATCTTGGTTCGCTTGCCGCGGAAATGAGCGTAAGCCATATTGACTGCTTCAGCCACAGCCGTAGCCCCATCATAATGGGATGCATTTGAAACTTCCATTCCGGTTATAAGTGTCATCAGGGATTGGTATTCGAATATTGCCTGAAGGGTGCCCTGTGAAATTTCCGGTTGATAAGGTGTATAGGCGGTATAAAATTCGCCACGTTTCAGGATGTGATCAATGGCAGC
>JBDRQK010000116.1:0-4356 GCA_043826315.1 Chloroflexota bacterium | reverse complement strand
TCATTATCTCACCCCTTTTGATTTTGTTATCTTTATCTCTCTGTCCTGTGTTGCGATTACAGGAATCCGTGGAAATGAAGGTTTTTTCATGTGACCTGGAATTCAGGGAGTACTTAAAAGATTTCAACAAATATCAACTTGGCCAAATAATATTTGGAGGAACCCCATGAAACTTCGAAGATATGTTTTTCTGGTCTTGGCAAGCGTTCTATTCATCTTGATCATATTCCTAACCCATGCTGGAGTTTCTGCGAATGCAACATCTTCACCTGCTGCAGCAACTGTATTACCTGGAGGTTGTGAGGCTTGCCCTACTAGTGGAATCGCTTCGTTATATTGTATAGGCTGCTGTAGGGGTAATTGGGATACGGCTATGTGTTGTAAGTACCCTCAAGCTGCGGATGCGGATATATGTAAAGTCCCAAATTCGGAGATAACTCCAACGCCAACGCCTGAACAAGAGCAGATTAGTATCACTGTCTCGGCGGATGGTTATGCTTTCAAGGTTTTTACCTTTACTTCTGCTGGACCGATAAGCTCATTTGAAATCGAAGGTCATGTGGTAGATGAAAAAGGGAATGGTATTGCGTATGCAAATGTTAAATTAAATAATTCGAGTATGCATGAAAGAACTGACGCTGATGGTTATTTCAACATATCTGGCGCAGGTAAAACCGAAGGAATACCATTTAGCGTATCACAAAACTATGAGCTCATTTCTAATCTATTCACTTCAGAAATCCTTGAGAAAGATGCGAAAGGCAATCCATACAAAGGAATTTCAGCAGACGGGGTCAGTTTTTTAACCCTTCAAATCAAGGTTCCTGCTGGGATGGATCCGATGGATGTCAAATTTCAATGCGATGCTTACAACGCGCGAGAAGCAGGTGATTTTCAATTCTGTTCCCCTGGTTTAGTGAAGGGAAACATAATAGAGACCACCATAACGGCATACGAAGAATTCATATGGCCATATGACATCGATATTTCTGTGCAGAATGGGACGGGAGACAGCGTTGAGCTCCCCCCTATCAATGTCATCCACCCACCGGTGGTGCTGATCCATGGCGTTTGGTCTGGGCGCGGATCCATGATCCCTGGGCGTAATTACCTGGACAATACGGGGCACTTTTCCTATGTGTTGACGGCGGACTACAGTGCAACCAGTTACGATGATATCCGCAACAATGTCGGCACACTGCGAACATCCGTAGACCTTGCATTTCGACAACTCGAGATCAACGGTTATCTTGGTCAGCGCGTGGATATCGTGGCGCACAGCATGGGCGGTCTGATCTCGCGGCTGTATATGCTGGGGTATACCTCGCCAGATGGTTCTGCAGTGCCCGGGCAAGCCCAGAATGTCCGCAAGTTGATCACGCTCAGCACCCCGCACCAGGGTTCTACTTTGGGAGATTGGTATTCCGAGCTGGACCCACCAAATATGTTTTACTGCCCTGCATACGGCTTCGGGTTAATTAAGGAAGGTACACACGAACCGTATAAAGACGAATATGATCACGCTCTCAATGTGATCCGCTCCAAGATGGGCTTGCGGAGTGACGCGTTGACTTTTGGAGAAGGCGTCCGGCAGTTGGCAACCCTGAATAATCCGGTTTTGGACGATTTGAATGCCAGGCAACGGGTTGTGGGCAACCAGGACAACGAATTTTACTTCCTGGCAGGTGAAAAAAGTTTTTATGGTGAAAAAACAGGCAATTGGCTCACATTTATGGGACCACCCGATTTCTATCCTTATCATCCCGCTAGTACGAATCCCCCTGAAGAGGCTAAAGTAGGTCCATGTGGACAGACCGAAATGAGTGAACCCTTCCGAAAAATGATGGCTGAGTTCTTCGCTTTCACCACTGCGAAGGACTCTGATGGCGTCGTTCAGGTCACCAGTTCATTAGGCAATGGAATCGGGATCAGACCTGTGGTGGCAGAGACGGTACCATTCAACCATTTCTCGATCACCGAAGCAGGACCGGTTTGGATGAAAGTTTACAAATATTTAACGGGTGTTAAACCAGAGATAACCGGTTCTTATTTCTACAAAGGTTCTCCGGGAACACTTAATGTCTATGATGAGCAGGGCCGTCACGTAGGTCCGGATGAAATTAGTATCCCGGGTGCAACCTATGAAGAATTCGAAGATGTGACAGGTGGGCATACTCTCATTTATGTTCCTGAAGGTGGGCAGTTTACCGTGAATGTGGATGTAGCAGAAGCTGGTAAGGTCACACTGGAAGTAAACCAGGGCGGTGCGGACGGCTGGCGCTGGACCCGGTATGAGGATATCGCTGTGGAGCCAGGCAGTCAGATTGAGCTCAATTATGACCGCGATAACCCACAAGGCCAGGTGGTTAACGCAAATGGTGAAACGATTTCCTTAGTGCCTACCTACCATGAAATAATCTCGGATGTTCAAGCAGACACCCTGGATGATATCCTCAATGGCATTGGCACCGGTTTACAAAGCCTTTGGTTTATCGGTTTATTGATCCTGGTCTTTCTAGTGGGAATTGGAGCTGTTTTAATTATCTGGAAAATGCTGCGAAAGAGGCGTAAACCTCAACCTCTATCCATTCAATCTGGCGATCAAGATCAGCCAGTGCAAGATTCCCAAGGTTACTGGTGGTATCAAAATAAAAACACCGGGATTTGGAATTTTTGGAATGGAAAAGTTTGGCAGCCTGCTCCCGGAACTGAATCCAACATTTTCGCTCCTCACAAGTTCTCTCCTAAAAAACCGCGCAGTGGGGGTTCCTGCCTGCTAAGCTTGTTGATAGGTGCAGGAATGGGTTTGGCCGTGGTTGGAGGTATATCTTTGATAGGATTACAATTCGTTCCCGGGTACCAGATTATCCCAAGACAAGGTGATCTTATCCAGATCCTGAAAATGGGTGGTGGTGGTCTGCTACTGACCTTGCTCGGTTTTTTCTTGCTGAACGGTGGTTTCAAAGCCATTTCATCGAGGCGTGTCATGGTTGAGGATGAATATGGAAACCGACGGGAAAAACGCGGTTGCGGAGCCATTTTGCAAGGCCTGACACAGCTCCTCATTGGGGTAGTTTGCATAGTGGGTGGTTTTGGGTTGATGACCCTGGTCTTCTACCAAGAAGTGTTACCCTGGTTGGGATACTAAGAAATGTTGGAACCTCAGCATAATAAAACCGTTTTCTTATTAACCCTGTTAACCTTGTCGATCTCAAGCCTGGCATGCCAGGCTATCACAGGTCTCAGGGGAACAGAAGAGAAATTAGTCCCGGTATGCACACCACCAGCATGCAGAGCAGGTGAAGAATATTATTGCGCGGGGGAGTGCCCGGGTGGTTGTGGTACCACCTGTATACCCAGCGGTATGGTATATGATGGCTGTGCCTTTACGGTCAATATCCCCGAAGATCTTTCCACGGAAGATATCGGTTGGGATGTGTGGTTCACTCCTGTATCCGGCCAAGCGGGGTGGGTATCCATCCATGCCAGGAAAATGCCTGGCATAAGTCTGGAATCTGCGTTTGAGCAGGCAGCCTTCCTGTATGGCAAACAGCCCCTTGAAGCACCCAGCGTTGGATCGGTCACAGTAAGGGATTTTATTGACCAGCCCCTGCCAGGCTTGCAGGCGGATCTCATCATTGAGGGAGACCACATCCGTCTTCTAGTGGTTCTACGCAAAGAGACCCTGCTTGGTGATCTATCTCCGCAGGATGTGATCTATGAGATTACTGCCCAAGCTCCATCTGAAAGTTGGAACCAACTGGAACCAGCCATTGATGTGATATTCCAATCCTTTAGACCTTTCGATTGCGGAGGTATCTAAGCTTGATTTGGCAGGCTTGCCATCCATTATCAACAACCCCTCGAAAGTTTATTAACACGACAAGTTAGAGTCAAAGATAATATTTAGCAATGCGACCCAGCATGGGAAGGGGACCTTCGTGTCGTTTGCAGCTCTAATGTAAAATAGGTATATCTTTGACATATTTCAGCAAAGGATCACTATCGAAGAAAACTGATACAACTAATAACCTGGAAACAGATTACCAAAGGCATATCAAGATCTACATTGAGGTTTTTTTTGAAGCTATTATAAACTTAATTAATACCAGACAAACCGAATCCACCATCGACAATTCTATGCATTAGTATTATCAGAACTATGATAGAAAACTGGTTGCCTTGTGAAATATTTTTTTTTACCAGGTCAAACAATATCAATTCAAAGTCCATGCAATAAAACCCATCTCCCCCACTCCGAGGAGATATCAAAAAGGTATTATGATGAGTAAATAATTAGAAATTAAAATCTGGAGAAATAATGAATCCAGTGGATTTAGATTAGTATCTGTAGAT
>JBDRQK010000115.1:0-2348 GCA_043826315.1 Chloroflexota bacterium | reverse complement strand
CTGGTCGCTGGCCTTCGTGCTGGGTATCCCCCTGGCTGGTTTCCTGATCGCGCGCGGTGGTTGGATGGCACCTTTCCGGTTGTTCGCCTTGCTCGGCTTGTTGAGCATGCTGGCGCTTTTCATCAGCCTGCCTACGGACCGTCATGAAGAACGCAGCAACATCGGTTTGGTAAAGAACTTCAGCAGCGTATTCACGTATGCACCTGCCATGATCGCCTTGAGCGTGGGATTGTTTGCCAGCACTGCCAACGAAATTGTGAACGTGATCTTTGGCGTCTGGCTGGACGACTCCCTTAAAACCTGGGTCGGACCTCAAGGTTTTGAAGGGGTTTTCAAATTCTTGAATTATTTCAAAGATACCCTTGGGCTGGATATCGCTTTGCTCATCCTGGCAGCCATTGTGATCGGCATATCCGAACTGAGTGCGGAAGGGATGGTGGCCCGTTTTGTGGATAAGCTGGGTAAGCCGCGTGCGGTTGCCCTGGGATTGCTCCTCAATAGCTTGTCTGCCTTGCTGCTTCCCATCCTCGGAAAAACCACCAGCGGCGCGCTGATCGGTTTGTCCATGTTCTACATCAGCTTTGAATTTGCGCTGGTCAGCCTGATCCCCATGATGACCGAGATCATGCCCGCGACCCGCGCCACCCTGATGGCTTTCAACGTGGCCGCACTTTCACTCGGGCGCGCTGCTGGCGCTTTGCTGGCTCCCTACCTGTACGCTTCCGGATTATTCGCGTCAGGCATCGGGGCAGTCTTCTTCAATATCCTCTCACTCTTCTTTCTCGCAAAATTCATCAAACAAGAGGGACATGCATAAACCTTTATCCTGTAAAAGAATTCTATTTGCCTCAGGATTGCTGGGGTCAAGTCTGCTGGCTTGCCGGCCGGTCATGACCGTCGGCTGGGTCGAGATCCTGATCCTGGTCATCCTGGCAGCCTTCCTGTTTGGTCCACCTCTCTTCCGCCTTTTCACCTGGTGGCAGGAATACAGGTCGGATCAGCACCGCAAGGAGAACCGTAAGAAATGATCCGCCTAGCGGCAGTATAATTTTCCTGTCCTCGAGATATTATGTTCCCAACCCATTCCATCCAAAAAATGCTCGTATCTTTTCCACCGAATCTGCAGGAGATCGTCCTTGAGCTGCGCAACCTGGTGGCAGAAGTCGCACCGGGAGTCACCGAAAAGGTCCATTCAAAAGGCTTCAGTTATTATTTTAAAGAGCGCGGCGGACCCGTCAGCGCCGGGCTATGCCAGATAATTATCCACGATGACCACGTCCGCCTGGGTTTCATCCACGGTGCCTTCCTGCCGGACCCCTCCGGTCTGCTGGTCGGCGAACCCAAATACAAGAAGCACCTCCGCATTTATTCTTATGCCAGCGCCGATTGGGACTATTGCAAAGCCCTGATCGCGGCTTCCGCTGCCTTCGACCCCTACCACCTCACCCCTTGATCCCCCTCGGTTTTCTAAAGGTCGGGGTTTGGGGTGTTGGTGGATGGCTTTGCCTTCCACCAACACCCCATAATAACTTTTATTCCCCGCCCTGGGGCGGGGGTAGGAGGTGGGGTTTTTTTGACATTGAACTTTAAGAAGGTTTTTTTTGAGTAGATACCCATCTTCACCCTTTATCCTCATGCTATAATTAATTCACAATTCCTAAAATCTTATCAAAAGACGGTCCTTCCATGCTCATCCACTCTGCCACCCAGTTATTGACATTGACCGAAAACCCCCAGCGCGGCCGTGACCTGGGTCAATTGGGCATCCTTTTGAACGGCGCCGTTCTCGTTCGTGACGAGAAGATCGTTGCTACGGGGGATACGGATGAACTCCGCCAAGCCTACCCGGGCGAGCCGACCCTGGATGCCTCCGGCTGCGTGGTCATGCCCGGATTTGTCGATCCGCACACGCATGTCATCTGGGGTGGGGACCGGGCTGCCGAGTTCGAGATGCGCCTGGAAGGCAGGCATTATCTCGACATCCTGGCAGCTGGCGGCGGCATCATTTCCACCGTGCACGCCACCCGCAGCGCCTCCATCGAGTCGCTCATGTCCCAGACCCGGGCGCGCCTGCTGCGCATGTTCGCCACCGGCACCACCACCGCCGAAGCCAAGACCGGTTACGGCTTGCAGACCGCCACCGAGTTGCGTCTGCTCAAAGCCCTGCTGGCACTGGATGACGAAGGTCCCATTGAACTGGCCATCACCTTCCTGGGAGCGCACGCCATCGCCGCCGAGTACAAGGACGACCCGCAGGGTTATACCGACCTGGTGACCTGTACCATGCTGCCCATTCTGCAGCAGTGGTGGCAGACCCATGCCCCCAAACGCAGGAACCTGCCCTTTGT
>JBDRQK010000114.1:0-3690 GCA_043826315.1 Chloroflexota bacterium | reverse complement strand
GAAATGAGCAATTCCCCACAGCAATCCAATCCATTGGGCAATGCCAGCCTGGTGCTGGGTATCCTATCCGCAGCGCTGGTTTTCGGCATTGGCCTGTGTGCATTAACCGGCATCACCCAGAATTGGATCCAATTGGCCGGTACACCCCTGTTCGTGTGCGGGGGAAGTTCAGCATTTCTCGGCTTTCTCGGCTTGTTACTTGGCATTGCCGGGCTTTTTGGATCAAACCGTTCCAGAGCTACAGCCATCCTCGGGCTGATATTAGGCTTGACCGGTATCTGTCTATTTCTCGCCACGCTGAGTTTGGCATCTGGGGGAGGGGGATGAAAATGATCGAAGATACAAGCAATTATCGCATAGAAACTGACTCCTTTGGTTCGATCCAGGTTCCTGCTGACAAATACTGGGGTGCTCAGACACAGCGTTCCCTGGGGAATTTCAAGATCGGCAGTGAACGCCTGCCGCGCGCCTTGATCCGGGCATTGGGGATCATCAAACGCTGCGCAGCTTTGACCAATATGGCGCTAAACAACCTGGATACCAGCATCGGCAACGCCATTGTGGAGGCAGCCGGGGATGTGATCGATGGCAGCCTGGATGACAATTTTCCGCTGGTGGTCTGGCAAACCGGTTCAGGAACCCAATCCAATATGAACTCCAACGAGGTCATCTCAAACCTGGCTATCGAACGGTTGGGAGGTATCAAAGGCTCGAAATCGCCTGTCCATCCCAATGACCATGTCAACCGCAGCCAGTCTTCCAATGATTCCTTCCCCACAGCCATGCACATCGCCACGCTTGAGCAAGTGCAGCATGTTTTACTTCCATCCTTGGAGCATATGCTCAAAGCCCTCCAGGAGAAATCCCTGGCCTGGAATGACATCATCAAGATTGGTCGCACCCATTTGCAGGATGCCACTCCGCTGACATTGGGGCAGGAGTTTTCTGGTTATGCCACCCAGATCGAGATTGGTATCGCCCGGGTGAATGACAGCCTCAAACGACTTTATCCCCTGGCACAAGGTGGCACGGCCGTGGGTACTGGATTAAACTCACAACCGGGTTTTAGTGAGTTGTTCGCCCAGGAAGTTGCCCGTTTCACTGGTCTGCCTTTCAGTTCTGCCAGCAACAAGTTCGAAGCGTTGGCGGCTCATGATGCCATGGTCGAGATCTCAGGTGTTTTAAGCATCCTAGCGGTCAGCCTGAACAAAATTGCCAATGATATCCGCCTGCTGGGTTCCGGTCCTCGCTCCGGGATCGGGGAGCTTGCATTGCCGGAAAACGAACCGGGCTCCTCCATCATGCCCGGCAAGGTGAATCCAACGCAATGTGAAGCCATGACAATGGTCTGTGCCCAAGTGATGGGCAATCACACCACGGTCACTTTTGCAGGTGCCCAGGGTCAGCTTGAACTCAACACCTTCAAACCGGTGATCGCATATAACGTACTCCAATCCATCCAATTGCTCAGCGATGCGGTCATGAGTCTTACCGATAACTGCATTGTGGGTATTGAGCCTGACCTTGGGCGTATTTCTGAACTCATGGAAAGATCGCTCATGCTGGTAACTGCCTTGATCCCGCACATTGGCTATGACAAGGCTGCCAGGATCGCCCAATCTGCTTTAAGAAAAGGTACCACTCTCCGGGAAGAGGCTGTTGCCAGCGGTTTTATTTCTGGAGAGGATTTTGATGAATATGTCCGTCCGGAAGACATGCTCTCCCCCGGATAATGCTTTCTGAATCCGCTGGTTGTTTTAGCGTCATGAATAATAATTTGCACGATCATTACTGTGTGCCGCCCAACTGTCCGTGTTAAAATCAAACCCATGAACCAGGAATATTCTTTTTCTGCTACGATAATTGATGCAGGCGGGGGAGGAGCCTTTGTGTGCATCCCTTTTGATGTTGAGCAGGTCTTCGGGAAGAAACGCGTGCCAGTCAGTGCCAGCATTGACGGCGTGCTCTACCGTGGCACATTGGTGCGCATGGGTGAACCCTGCCATATTCTGATCATCCTCAAAGAGATCCGCCTTGCGATCAATAAAAGCTTTGGTGATACAGTTGAGATCACCTTGCAGGAAGATACCCAGCCCCGGAAAGTGGAAATTCCATCTGATCTCCAACAAGCCCTCGAAAAGGAGCCACAAGCCAGAGTTGCCTTCGAGAAGCTGGCTTATTCACATCAGAAGGAACACGTGCGCGCCATCCTGGAGGCCAAACTCCCGGAAACCCGCCACAAGCGCATATTGAAAACCATTGAAATACTTAAGCAATCAGGGAATTAAAGCTGATGACAGAAAAGATACACGATCTATTAAAATGGTCCAGGCAACTCTTTACCATCAGCCAGGCTGGACTGACTTATTGCAAGAATGAATATGATCTCGAACGCTACCACCAGCTTCAGCATATCGCTGCTGAAATGCTTTCCAGTCAAACGAATCTCTCCAACGCTGAAGTTATGCAAAGTTTCAGCCTGCAATCCGGTTACGCCACACCCAAGATCGATGTGCGCGGTGCAGTCATACAAGATGGAAAGATCCTTCTGATACAGGAACAATCGGATGGACTTTGGGCCTTGCCCGGTGGCTGGGCTGACATTGGTGATTTACCATCTAAAACTGTGGAACGTGAAGTCTGGGAGGAAAGCGGTTATATGGTGTGCGTGGATAAAGTGATCGCTGTCATGGATGCCAACCGTTTCGGATCGCTGGAGTTTTACCACGCTTATAAGCTCATTTTCCAGTGCAGAATCCTGGGCGGACAACCCCGGACCAGCCATGAGACCATGGCAGTAGATTTCTTTAACCTTAACGAGTTGCCACCTCTGTCCACTTCCCGTACCACCCATGCAATGCTGACAGAGGTGTATGAGCATCATAAAGATTCCACCCGACCGACTGCTTTTGATTAATTTCAGCAATCTTCTTGTGGGAAAAAGGTGTAATTTACAATATTCAAGGATCACCAATCAAACAATCCAGAACCAAGAATTATTGAAAAGAATCCCATCCTTTGTATCCATACTTTCGTGCCCTGTTGTTCCGCCTTGATCCTGAAACTGCTCACGGGTTGACACTAAACCTGTTGCGCTTGGCGGGTAGTATTCCACCAGCACGCTGGTTATTACAGGCGATGTATGCTGTACCGGATCAACCGGTCAACGCATTTGGCCTGACTTTTAAGAATCCCATCGGGTTGGCAGCTGGATATGACAAGGATGGGGTGGCTGTACGCGGCCTGGCCGGGTTAGGTTTCGGGCATATCGAGGTGGGAACGGTCACACCTCTGCCACAACCTGGCAACCCCCGACCGCGCATCTTCCGCCTGGTGGAAGACCGGGCTGTCATCAACCGCATGGGATTTCCAGGACGGGGTGCAGAATTTGTAGCCAGAAAGCTGGGGGCTGAACGACGTCCATCAAGCATCATCCTGGGTGTCAATCTTGGAAAGAATAAAGGTACACCACTGGAGGAAGCCGCCCGGGATTACATCAGCCTATTAAGCATATTTACTCCTCTGGCCGATTACCTGACCATAAATATCAGTTCTCCCAACACGGTAGGGTTGCGCCGCCTGCAGGGCAGACAAATGCTGAGCAACCTATTGGTAGCGATTAAAAAACATAGGCTCACCCTACCCCGGCAAATACCCTTGCTGGTGAAACTGTCACCCGATCTGGACCAG
>JBDRQK010000113.1:0-5264 GCA_043826315.1 Chloroflexota bacterium | reverse complement strand
TGTTGTTTTTTAGCAGCCTGGTAGTAACGGTCCAGAACATCAAATTGACTGCCGCGCATAAAATCATAACCTCTTTGCTGACAAAAAGCTGCCAATGGGTCATCCGAGGCATCCAGTGTAATAGCCAGAACCAGCCCGTCCAGCAGGTTAGAGAGATGTACACGGGTCACCACGCGAGTCAACATGGGCTGTCCGGCTATATCCGCCAGTACTTTACCCGGAAGCCGGGAAGAATTCATTCTAGCCTGGATGATCGCGATCGTTTTCATTTACTTAACTTTTCCAAATCTTGCCTGGATTTCCGATTGTTGATTGCAGACTGGTACGCAAATAGAAGAAGGGGAAAATTCTTATTCCAATCGGCGCGTGACTCCGCCAACAGGCGTGCCGCCAGACCCATCTCATTCAGTTCATACTGCCGGTCAACAGCCTGCAAAATTCGGGCAGCCAGCGCCTTGGCATCACCATCCGGGAAAAGCCAGCCATTCTCACCATCTGTGACCCACTCCCGGTTGGCCGGAATGTCCGAGACCAGGCAGGGTAATCCACAAGCCAATGCTTCCATCAGGGATACGGAAGAGCCATCCACATGCGAAGCGCTGATAAAAAGGTCTGCCATTCGGTAATATCGCGGCAGGTCAGTATTGCTCATATAACCACCAAACTCGACACGCTCATAAACCCCACCGGATTTGAAGATGCTTTTAAGCAATGCAGCCTGCGATCCACCACCCAGTAACAACAGCCGTACTTCCGGATTCTGACGGGCAACCTGCACAAACGCTTCCGCCAACACATCCACGCCATAATTCGGCTCCCAAGAACGATTGCACAAGAGCGTAAACCTTGCCGTGCGACCTACCGGATCCTGTCGGGGTTGCGGTGAAAATTGTTCCAGGTCCACTCCCCAGGGGAATACGGTCGTCCGCCCAACTGGAAGCCCAAAATTGAGTGCTTTAGCATGAGTGGCTTCACAATCACTGGTGAACCAATCGGCACGCTTGAGCGAATATTTTGTCGCCCAGCGCCAAAAAGGACCACGATCCACGTCCTTCATCATGTCAAAACCCCACGACATGATCAGCAACGGGTGGAATCCAGAAAGGGCTGCCAACAAGCTGCAACTCTGTATCGGCCCTGCATGCAAAACATCCGGCTGAATGCGTTTGAGGATACGTCGTAATTCCAGCAGCAAACGAGGACCGTCTGAAACCCTGACAGAGCGCTGACCACCACTCCAGGAGATCTGTTCAATCCCGGCTGGGACCGGGCGGGTTTCCGCCTGGCGCAGCCCGCGCTCCAAGCGCAGGTAGAACACCTGGTGCTCACTATCTGCCAAAGCAGATAAAAAGCGATGATCATGTGGGCAGTAATCTCTGCTGAAATAAAGAATTTTCATATTAGATCAGGAACCCAGATCCGTCCAACGCAGCTCTTTGCCAAATGCAAGATCGTGCAAGGCTTTGGTGCCGATCACTTCCAGCAGGTGTGAAGGTGGGATGGCTCCAGGTGTGGCTGGACGCAAAACTTCGATCATGTCACGTGTCAGGGTTTCGCCAGCCTTGATATCACGGGCAACCCGTATACAACGACGCTGCACTACCACGGTATCTTTTTCGTTTTCAGCAACAAATTTATCAGCGCTACCCAGGGCGCGCTCCAATTTGCGGGTCTCAGCCACCATGTCGGCCCAATCCTGTGGATTTGTGGCAAATTTATGGTCCGGACCTTCGCGCCCATTGTCGTCGGTGAAGTGCCGTTCAATAACACGCGCCCCAAGCGCCACCGAACCCAAGACAGTAGCCGGACCGTGGGTGTGATCGGAAAGCCCAAGAATGACCTGCGGGAACATGCTGGCGTAGGTCTTGAGAACGTTCAAGTTGATGTAGTCATAATTTTCATCACTGGCAGTGTAATTCGTATTACACTGCATTAAAACAAGTTGCGGGTTGATAGCCAGGATGGCATGCACAGCCCGTTGAACATCTCCCATATCCGAAGCACCGGTTGCCAGCAGCACCGGTTTCCCCTTTAAGGCAATGGTTTCGAGTGATTCGATCCAATCGATCTCGCCCGAACCGATCTTGAAAGCCGGGATGTAAGGATCCACATATTCAATGGCATCAAAATCATAAGGTGATGTAAAGTAATCAATGCCGATCTCCCGGCAGGCATTACTCAGTAGGGGTGTCCAATCTAATGGAATGGAAGCGCCCTGGTAGACTTCGAACACCGATTTCTTCCAGGTCGCCTGATGAGAAACCTGACCACCGTCCATATTCTTAAACCCATAATCTGATACGATCTTGGGCGCCTGGAAATTTTGAAACTTGGCTGCATCTGCACCTGCCTCTTTTGCCAGGCGAATGAGGTGGCAGGCACGTTCCAGATCACCATCATGGTTGGCGGCTACATCCGCAATAAAATAGGTCGGATGTTGTGGACCTATCAATTTGTTTCCAATTTTTATATCCATCTGACCTCCAAAAAAAGCTCTTTCAATCAACCAGGGGGGAAGGGTGTTGATAACCCGCTATTTTCTGTGGATAACCTTGTTGGTACTGTGTATACAACTTGACCAAACCGGTGGAAAAACCGGGGACTGGCCTTCCCAGAGCTGTGGATAACTTGTGGACAGAAAGTCGTAAATTATGTGAACGCGGTACAACAAGGTTGGATCGATCGACCGATGCAGGTTGGATAAGACCGGGGTCATATCCAAATTGGTGTGCAATCGCCAGTCCAAATTCGAATTTCGATAGAGATTCTGACCCGACCACGTTATACAGTCCCACCAGACCTTTTTCCAGCATCTGCAGGAGAATTTCTGCCAGGTCATTCACAAACATCGGACAAAAATAAACATCCGTAAAACCGTTGACTGGTTTTCCTTCCCGTAATCTATTTACAAAGAATTCAGCCAGGCTGCGCTGACCCGTCAAACTCCAACCGAAGAAATTAACCCTTGCAAGGATGGCTGCCGGATTGGCTTCCAGCACAGCCTGCTCACCTTCCAATTTAGTTTGAGCATAGACGCCCAGCGGATTGGGTTTGTCTTCTTCTGTATAGAAACCGGTCCTGAAGCCATCCAGAACGGCATCCGTTGATATCTGGATCATGGGGATGCCGCGTTTCGCACAACCAGCAGCCAATTTTCCTGGTAGAACAGCGTTCATAAGCTGGCTGCCAGCCGGATCCGCCTGGCAAGCTTCCACATCTGCCATGGCGGCACAATGGATCAAGGAGTCGGGATTGGAAGCGGAAAACATCCTATCCAAGGCACCTTGCTCCAACAGGTCCATGTTAAGCAGTTCAAAGGGTACACCCGACAGCTTGCTGCGGTCCACACCGATGACCTGGTGGGCAGGCAAGGTTGCCAGGGAAAGATTCAAGCCCAACAAACCACTTGCGCCGGTAACAAGAATGCGCATTTAGCCTTCCAGTTCGCCTTTTGCATATAGATTTTCGAACGGGACAATGTATTTTTGTATCCCTTCAATATCCAGCCAATCGGTATTGTTGTCGCTGCCGTACCGGAAACCGTCCTTGAGCAGCTTTCCTTTTTCCTGCCATGAATATCCAAACCAAAGTGCTTCAGCTGGTTGGACCACGAACATGCTCTCCAACTCCACCGTGGTACGAGATTCATCCTCAGAGATGAGTACCTCATGCAGCTTCTCACCCGGGCGTATACCAATCACATTGATCTGTGCTTGTGGGGCAATGGCTCTGGCAAGGTCGATCACCTTCATGCTGGGGATCCTGGGAACAAATACTTCCCCACCTTCCATCTGTTCGCTACATTTGATGACAAAGCGTACCCCCTGCTCCAACGAGAGCCAGAAGCGTGTCATGCGCTCATCGGTGATGGTTACCTGTCCTGTCTGGCGCTGTTTAAGAAAGACCGGCACGACGGAACCGCGACTGCCGACCACATTGCCATAACGTACACAGGAATAGCGCGTGGCAGCCCCGGCAGCATAGGCATTGCTCTGAATGACCAGTTTCTCAGCTGCCAGTTTGGTGGCACCATACAGGTTGATCGGATTGACCGCTTTGTCGGTGCTGATAGCCAGCACTTTCTTGACGCCTGCATCCAGGGCTGCTTCAACAACATTGCTGGTACCCATGATATTGGTCTTGATCGCTTCCATCGGGTTGTACTCGCAAGCCGGCACCTGTTTAAGAGCGGCAGCATGCACAACAATATCCACTCCATTCATGGCACGCCGTAGACGGTCACGGTCACGCACATCCCCGATGAAAAAGCGCAGATTGGGATGGTTTAAACCGGAGGATTGCATTTCATGCTGCTTGAGTTCATCCCGGCTGAAAACAATGATCTTCTTTGGTTGGATCTCCTCCAGCATCACTTTAACGAATTTTTTACCGAACGATCCGGTGCCTCCCGTTACAAGTACTACACTATTTTTCCAGTCCATCATTGGATTTCCTTATTATATGATTCAAGTGTTTTTGTTAAGGTCAATAGATCGAATGTGGTACCATATTTCTTCAATCCTCTGGCAGAGAGGACCGATGCCATTGAATAATCCTGAAAATCTGTTTTACGGTGTGCCATATGCCACGGGAAAGGATGCGAGTATTCAAAGAAGAATAAGTAAGTGTATTTCCAGGCAAGTTTTACTTCATCTTCAGTCAATCGCTCCAATTGGATATTTCCCAGCAGTAAATTAAGGATCTTGAAATATTGCACCCAGGAGCTTGGGTCATGTGTGAAACCACGGTTACGATAATGAGTCTTTCCAGAAACCACCACGGGAATGCCTCGCAATGCCATCTCAAGACCAACGGTCGTTGTGTATACCAAGCCAAGGCTGGCAAGGTCCATCAGGTCGTAAGTGTTCACGTCCGCTTCCGGTTCGATGACGTGGATATGTTCCGGAAGCTCCGGTAGTGAACGCTTGATCATTTCCAGTATCGAGCCATGTTTTACCAGCGCTTCACCGGGATGGATACGGATGACCAGTTGAATATCATGGATTTGAATGAAGTATTGGATGGTACGATTGATCCACTCTGCCATGGATTTGGAAAAGACCTGCCTGCCGATTGTAAGGCTGTCGCCCATCACGTTGGTCGCCATCAGTAAGATAGGGCGATCATCCAGTCCAATTCTTTCTTTCAGCCTTTTTGCACCTTCAGACGGAGTTTTTTGCCACTGGCGAGAGAAGTTCCCATACAGGGCAGCATTTTTTCTTGACGCCATCAGAGCTTCGACCTGTTTGACTTCACTCTTATCA
>JBDRQK010000112.1:0-23158 GCA_043826315.1 Chloroflexota bacterium | reverse complement strand
GTTCAATTTAAAACAGATCTTCGTAATAACCGTTCCCAAGCAGCAATTGAACGCTTGGGGGCTGTAAAAGAAGGCATTTTACGTAAACATATGATAACTCCCGAAGGTGTGATCCGGGACAGTGTTTATTACAGTATCTTGGATTCCGAATGGTCTAATGTAAAAAAGAAACTTGAAGAGAAATTAGGCTGATTGGACAAAAAAAATGGATCAAAAAAGCGACCCGGAGGTCGCCTTTTTTTATATTATCTACGGTTATTGCTGCTACCACGACGGCTATCGTCCCGACCGCCTGAACGATTACCTCCAGGGCGTCCTCCACCATTAGGACGACCGCCACCACTTGGTTTCTTGTCTCTCTCTTGCGCTTGTTCTGCGGTCCAGCCTTCCAATACTGCCTGTCTGGAAAGTCGTATCTTCCCCATCGGGTCTATCCCAATGACCATGACAGTTATTTCATCTCCAAGTTGAACGAGATCCTCGACTTTATTAACTCTTTCACTGTCTAGTTGTGATATGTGCACCAATCCATCCGTACCGGGAAGAATCTCCACAAATGCGCCAAAATCTGCTATGCGAACTACCTTTCCGGTGTAAATGCGGCCGATTTGTGCAGTTTCAGTGATTGATTCAATCCGTTCCCTGGCAATTTCTGCGCCTTCACCATCTGTTGATGAGATATAAATAGTCCCATCTTCTTCAATATCAATTTTAGTACCTGTTTCTTCTTGAAGAGCGCGAATATTTTTCCCACCTGGACCAATGATAGCTCCAATTTTATCCACCGGGATCTTAACTATGGTTATTCGGGGGGTATGGTCTTTTAATTCGGGGCGAGGTGCAGGAAGCACTTCCAGCATCTTGTCCAGAATGTGCAATCGTGCTACATGAGCTTGTTCAAGAGCTTCGGACATGATTTTTGAGCTGACTCCGCTAACCTTGATATCCATCTGGAGTGCTGTAATACCCCGGGTAGTGCCGGTTACTTTGAAATCCATATCGCCAAGATGGTCTTCTGTTCCGAGAATATCAGTTAGGATGGCATATTTGTTATCTTCAATAACAAGTCCCATTGCAACACCTGCCACAGGTGCTTTAATAGGTACTCCGGTATCCATGAGGGCCAGTGTGGATCCGCATACAGATGCCATGGATGAAGAGCCATTTGATGCCATAACTTCAGAGACCACACGAATTGTATAGGGAAAATCAACTTTTTCTGGGATGACTGGTTCGAGTGCTCTTTCCGCAAGGGCTCCATGCCCGATCTCCCGCCTGCTTTGTCCGCGTAGAGGTTTAACTTCACCGGTTGAAAACGGAGGAAAATTATAATGATGCATGTACCGTTTTGTTTTCATTGGGTTGAGTGTATCCAACATTTGGGCGTCTCCCAAAGTGCCAAGGGTGACGGATGAAAGAACCTGAGTTTCGCCACGGGTAAAAATAGCTGATCCATGAGCGCGAGGGCTATACCCAACTTCACACCAGATCGGTCTTACTTCGCTGGTGGTTCTACCATCAATACGTTTATTTAATTTAAGAATTCGATCACGAATGATCTTTGCTTCTGCTGATGAAAAGGCGGCCTTTGCTACTTCTTGCGAAACAGGATCGAATCCATCTATTCCAGAAAATTCAACCACGATTTCTTGCTTAAGAGCATCAATACCTGTATAGAATTCTGATTTCGTGAGAGTTTTCTCAAGCAGCCCTGTCAATGGTTGAAGAGTTCGACCATAGATCTTATTAACAAGGTCGTTATCCAAGGTGGATGTGACGACAGATTTTTTTGGTTTTCCAACTTCTTTGGCCATTTTCAATTGCAGATCGATTAGTGGTTGAATTGATTTATGGCCTAATTCAAGGGCAGCTACCATGACGTCTTCTGGAACTTCCTTTGCACCACACTCAACCATTGAAATGGCTTCGCGAGTGCCTGCTAAACGAAGATCAAGGTCAGACTCTTCCAATTCCTGGAAAGTTGGGTTAATAATAAATACTCCATTAACTCGTCCGATTCTAACAGCACCAATCGGGCCATTCCAGGGGATATCGGAAATCATTAAAGCAGCGGAGGCTGCATTGATTGCAAGGATATCCAACTGATCTTCACCATCCGAAGAAAGTGAATAAATGATCACTTGGACATCGTTTCGCATTCCTTCAGGGAAAAGAGGTCGCAAAGGTCGGTCAGTTAGCCTTGAAGTTAGAATGGCATCTCCGCTTGGTCTGCTTTCACGACGAAAGAAGGAGCCTGGAATTTTACCACCAGCATACATACGCTCCTCATATTCAACACTTAAAGGAAAGAAATCAATCCCATCACGAGTATTTGGACTCATGGTGGTGGATGCAAATATGATCGAGTCATTTAGATGCACGGTAACAGCACCACCAGCTTGTGGTGCTAATTTGCCAGTTTCTATGGCAATAGTATGGTTACCCACAGTAGTGGTGTAACGTTTGAATTCAGCTTGCATTGTTCTTATTTCTCCTATTTTTCCACCCAGTTAGGGACTGAAAAGAGGTGCCAACCTATTGTTGGCAGCACTGTTCAATTCCCAACTGGTGACGATGTAAAAAGAGTAGATGGGCGATAACCCATCTACCCGGGTAAACTTTTGTTATTTACGGCGCAGGTTCAACTTTTCAGTGATTGCCAGATACCGTTGGTAATCAGATTTTCTAAGATATGCCAACAACCTTCTTCGTTGTCCAACCAGCATAAGTAATCCACGCCGGCAGGATTCATCATGTTTATTGGATCGTAAATGATGCGTAAGTTGGGTGATCCGATTTGTCAGGATGGCAATTTGCACTTCCGGTGAACCCGTATCACTTTCATGGCGGTGGTAGTCCTCGATCAATTTCGTTTTTACTTCTTTAGATAATGGCATGACGTTTGCTTCTCCTTCGATTATTTTGCAGGTCTCCATATCAGTAGCATGCGCCACCGAAAGGTCCAGTCACAGGACGAATTATAACAGAAATACTTGATTTATGGGTTCTGAAACACAAGTGTGAACTTTAAGCGATCTGAAATTCAATTTCCTTATCTAATTTTTCAAAGCAGCAATTAATGGATTCATTACCCACGATTTTTGGATAAGATGGAAAAGTTCTGACAACTAAGGTTTGATAATTGAGTTTATTAAAATGTCGTAGAAATTAAGTCTTCTCATTGATACAAGTATCGATCAAGTGTGATTATTTAATTAAAGAAATTTGCAATGAAACATTCTTAACGACTGCGTTAAGTTCATTTTGTGCATTTAAGGGGAGATCTCGAAAAATCTGCATGAGCATACTCAGAATTTTTTCTTCTTTTGTTTCTTGGATAATATCAGTTAAAAAATGGATTGTTTCCACTGGGGAAATAAGATAAATGCTGTTGATACACGCTTGAATATCCGTTAGGGTGGCAGGGGTCATGGTAATAATCACAGGTCTTAGAATCTCGAAAATTTGTGGCAGATCATCATAACCAAGCTTTTGCACCAGAGGGAGGAAGGCATTTAATCCCCAGGTTTTGGTTTTTGGACCAGGAGCATTCAACCATTCCTTAACTAAGATCATCATGGTGTGGGGATCTTCATTTCGGAGGCGTGCAAGAGCAGATGTTAACAAGGCGTTTTTTATTCCCTGGTCTTTGGTCTCATACAATTTTTCAGGTAAACTTGTTAATAAACTGATTGACGAAGGTAGTGGAATCGTCCCTAAAATGAAGGCTGACAAAAGACGAGCTTCATAAATAGATGTATCCCAAAGTGCTTTTGACAAGTTTATGGCAGCTTCAGGAAATAGTTCACCCAGTTTTTCAATCGTATTTTCAATTTGAAGTATTACGGGACGAGGGGTATTATAAGTTGGTAAGTTAGATTTTTGAATAACCTGACTTACACGCAGAGTACGGTTTGTATAAAAATCAAGGATATCCTTTAATTGTTGCAAAAAAACATCCGGTTGGTCAAAGAGGATGATTAATTCTGCACACTGTTGTTTTAATTTGGTTAGATCTATAGCAGGCATAAATTAATATGTTTTATTAGAGATTGATCAAATTTCATATGAAACGGTAATAACTTTGCTGAAAATATCATTTAGGAGGATATTTAGCTTGGTTTGCAAATATTCAATGAGACCGGATATCGGGACGATTAGCCGATCTTCCTCGTTACGAAATTTTAATTCAATTCCACCTAGAGCTAAAGCTCGATCGCTTATTGTGATTCGAATAGGGCATCCTATCAGATCGGCGTTATTAAATTTTATTCCTGGGCTATCAAAACTATCATCATACAAGACTTCCAAACCTGCCGATAATAAATTTTTATATAAATTCTCGGCAGTCCCTTCACTAGTGTCATCACCTCTACCTCTCAGTAGAATCAGGTGAATTTGATATGGTGCTACCGATACAGGCCAAATGATTCCTTTTAGGTCATGATGCTCTTCAACAATACAAGCGAGCAGGCGTCCGATCCCAATCCCATAAGATCCCATATAAACAGGTTGTAAACTTCCATCTCTTGCCAGAAAGTTGCATCCCAACGCTTCACTGTATCGTGTTCCAAGTTTGAAAATATTTCCCACTTCTATTCCTCGGGATGCTGAAAGGGGATTCCCGCATTCCGGGCATGCACAACCTTCTTTAGCACTGGCGATATCCACAACTTGGGATGAAGAATAATCGCGGGGATAATTGACATTAAGAAAGTGATAATCGGATTCATTTGCTCCACTAACCAAGTTTGGAGATTCCGGGATTATGTCGTCAACAATGATCAAGATATCCTTTAACCCAATTGGAGATGCAAAACCTGGTACAGCACCTATTTTCAGAATTTCATCATCCCTGGCTGGGCGCAGTTCTTTGGCTTTTAAAGCATTTAGGAGTTTTGTTTCATTGATTTCCATGTCTCCACGTACTACCGCAAAAACAAATTCCTCTTTAATGCCGCTTTCTTCCTGGAATTGCGCCATAAAGAAAACTGCTTTAGCTGTATTTTCCTTTTGGATATTTAAATAACTTGCAAGGCTCTCTATTGTATGTGTACCTGGAGTAGAGACTCTGATTATTTCTTTTTTCTCTTCTTTTGGAAGAGGAATTTTCTTGAAACGGGCAACTTGACGATTGGCTTTATATCCACAATTATTGCAGATCAACAATGTATCTTCTCCGATATTGGAGAGATACATAAATTCGTGAGCCAAACTTCCCCCCATCATACCTGTGTCAGATTTGATTGAGATAACCGGCAGTGCACATCGATTGAAGATATTGTAATATGCCTGGAAATGAGCGCGATACTGATACTCCAACCCGTCACTATCCATATCCAGGCTGTATGAGTCTTTCATGGTGAATTCTCGAACCCGTATCAACCCTGCTCGAGGTCTAGGATCGTCGCGCCATTTTGTTTGAATATGATAGATCAACCTGGGAAGTTGCTTGTAAGAGTGGATTTCCCTACGCACCAGGTCACCTACCACTTCTTCGTGGGTCATCGCCAGGACCATATCATGCTCATTTTTATCTCTGAAGCGTCCCATTTCTGAGCCTATTTGTTGCCAGCGTCCAGTTTCTTTCCAAATATCTGCCGGATGAATAACAGGCATGCTGATTTCTTGGCCACCTATAGCGTCAATCTCCTTACGAATAAGATTTTCGAGCTTTGTTATTGACCTCTTTGCAAGATGCAAATATGTAAATATTCCATTTCCTAATTGTCGGATGAAACCCGCTCGAACCAGGAGCTGATGGCTGATGACATCTGCCTCAACTGGAGCATCTCGCAATGTTTGACCAAATAATTGTGATGATCTCATAATTAAAAATCCATTGTGAACTACAAATTCTGCAATTAGGAAACATTAATAAGATTTTGCAAAATATACTTTTTTGGTTGCTTTCTTTCCACAGACAATACAAGTACCGCTTTCAGATGGTTGATCGATTGGAATACACCGTGTTGATGCTTTTGTGTCTTCTTTTACCCGGGTTTCACATTTATCACTTTCACACCACCAGGAAAATGCCCAGCCTTTAATTACGCTTTCTTTCAATTGGTCGTAGCTCTGTGGGTCATGAATATTTGCATCACGGAATTCTGTCGCTCGAGCGAGCAAAGATTTCTGAATATCTTCAAGCATATTTTCGACCGTGGAGGATATATTTGATTGTGGAACAAAAGATTTGCCTGCACGCCCGGGGTTATCCCGGCGGGATAATGCCAGGCTTCCTTTTTCAACATCTTTTGGACCTATTTCTATTCGCAAAGGCACTCCGCGCATTTCCCAATCATTGAACTTGAAACCAGCTGTTACTTCGGTTCGGTCATCAATTTTTATGCGGAAATTGTGTAATTCTCCCTTAATTTTCTCGACAACTTCCATGACTGGACCTCTTTCGGAATCATTCTTATAAATTGGGACAATTACCAATTGTATTGGTGCCAATCTGGGAGGTAGGATCAAACCTTGATCGTCCCCATGGGTCATGATTATTGCACCCACGAACCTGGTGGAAAGACCCCAGGAAGTTGTCCAGCAATATTGAAGAGTGTTATTTACATCCAGATATTGAATATTAAATGCCTTGGCAAAGTTTTGCCCAAGAAAATGGGATGTGCCTGATTGCAACGCGCGAGTATCTCCCATCATTGCTTCAATAGTTGTGGATTGAACTGCACCAGCAAATTTTTCTTTATGGCTCTTTATACCTTTTATTACTGGCACAGCTGCTTCATTTATTGCGAAATCTGCGTAAACATCCAACATACGCAGAGTTTCTTCTTGAGCCTCTTCTGCTGCGGCATGGGCAGTATGTCCTTCTTGCCAGTAGAATTCCAGGGTTCTGAGAAATAGTTTGGTTCTGAGCTCCCAGCGTATGACATTACCCCATTGGTTGATCAATACAGGAAGATCGCGATAGGACTTGATCCATTTCGCATACATATAACCAATAACTGTTTCCGAGGTGGGTCTAATAATGAGAGGTTCCTCCAATATCTCCCCACCACCGATGGTGACAATAGCCAATTCAGGGGAAAATCCTTCAACATGTTCTTTTTCTTTGTCCAAAAACGATTTAGGAATTAAAAGAGGAAAAGCAGCATTTACATGTCCCGTGGCTTTAAAACGTGTATCCAGAGCTTGTTGAATATTTTCCCAAAGAGCCCAACCATACGGTCTGACCACCATGCAACCTCTGACAGGAGCATAATCAGCCATTTCTGCTTTTATTACCAGTTGGTTATACCATTCAGAGAATTCTTCTGATCTGGAAGGAAGTTTTTCTTCTGCCATAATTACCTCATGTTTATAAATAATATTTTTGAATTTTCTGAACTTGTGATTACAGAACTAATTTTGAAAAGATAAACGTCATGTTTCCAACATTGAGTAAGCAGCTTTAATGTCATTAGCAAAAAGAAGCAAGTTATTTTGATCCGGGTGGCAATAATCACTCAGAGCTTGATAGAAGGAGTTCATTACTAGTAGCCATTCTTTACCTATTAGGATAAGAGGTTTCTTAGGAATGGCGTTGATAATCATGAGATTCCATGTTAGTGAAATCTCCGTCAGTGTCCCCGGTCCCCCAGGGAGAGCCAATGCAACATCGCAATTGGTAATCAACTCAAATAATCTATCTTGTAAAGAAATAAAATTTCGTTCCTCATGAACCCATGCATTAACCTTTACAGGTCTCCAATTTTCAATCTGAGAACAAGTAACCCCAATAACATGACCATTTGCTTCAGCTGCCCCTCGAGAAACGGCTTCCATGGTTCCAATATATCCACCAGTTAAAACCGAATGGCCTGCGCGCGCAAGATTTTCACCAAGAGTATATGCTTGTTGGTATGCTTGAGAACCTGGTTTTGGAGACGAACCTCCGAAAACTGTTACGTTCATAATTAGACGTCCCATTCACGATTAGAATTTATTGATAGCTTATTTAATATTGCATCTTCAAGATCTATATCGGAAATTGAAGCAAGCTGGAGTAAGAACAATGCAACATCTGCCAATTCATTAGCCAGAAGATCTTTGTTTTCGCATTTCTCAGACCATTGAAACAATTCAAGTACCTCTACAGCTTCCAAGTTTAATGATATGGCCAGGTTTCGGGCAGATTGTACTCGAAGGCTATCGGATTCATACCAACCTTTGGATGTTACAAAATTGTGCATTTTCAACGTAAGTGTTTTAATGTCCATGTAACAATTCCCTTGATATTAAAAACGGCTCGCCATATGTCTGGGAGCCGCTGATTCTGAAGGCTTACTGGATCTAACCAGACATGGTTGGGGAAAAAGTAATAAAGGCGGGAAACGGGATTATAGTATTCATGCTTGTATTATACCTGAAAGCATTCTTTTCGCAATATGCTACAATTGTGAAGAAACAATAATAATCGAGAAGAATGCTGGTATGGAGAAAAATGATGCGGCTTATATTGACGCATGAACAAGCTGATTTTGATGCCCTGGCGTCGTTGCTTGGTGCTTATTTATTGGATAATAGCTCAATACCTGTATTGCCTCGCAAATTAAATCGTAATGTTCGATCTTTCTTAATGCTTTATGGGGCAGAATTACCCTTTTTTGATGTGAACGATTTACAGTCAGAGATAATTGAATCGGTTACGCTTGTTGATAATCAATCAATAAATACTATCAAGGGTATGGACAAGCAAACCAAGGTGAGAGTGATAGATCACCACCCACTTCGCAAGGGTCTCCCCTCCAATTGGGACGTGACCCACTTAGATACTGGTTCGACAACAACTTACCTTGTTGAGATAATATCAGAAGGTCACAGAAATCTATCAGTGGTGCATGCAACTTTATTGTTATTGGGGATATATGAGGACACTGGAACGTTAACATATTCCAGCACAACTGGAAGAGATGTACGTGCCGCAGCTTACCTGGTTGATCAGGAAGCTGAATTAGAAATTGTGACAAAATATTTAAATCCTCCCTTATCAATAGAACAAAGGATATTCTATGATAAATTGGCTGCAAATGCAAAGATACATGATATAAATGGTCATCACATCATCATTACATATGGAAATATGGATGATTTTGATGAAGAAATTTCTACACTAGCCCACAAATTGCAAGATTATTTCGATCCGGATGGATTGTTTGTAGTAGTGTCAACAATTGAAGGAATACGAATGGTTGCACGTTCCACTACCGATCTTATAGACGTCGGTGCAATTGCTGGCTATTTTGGTGGGGGAGGGCACATTCGGGCTGCTGCTGCCTTGATTCAAAAAGATAAAGAAATTGATTACGGAAAAGTCTACCAGCAACTGATTGATATTTTGCCAAAATACGTAACACCTTCGATCACGGTATCGCAGATAATGTCTGGGAGACCACATTTACTTTCACCAGATACATCTGTGGCTGAAGCTTTTCGTTTAATGCAAAATTATGGTTATGAAGGATATCCGGTTGTAGAAAATGGCAAGGTTGTTGGATTACTGACACGCAAAGTTGTTGATAAAGCTATTAACCATAAATTGACTCTTTCAGCAGAAAATTTGATGGATGCCAACGAAGTCTGGGTTGGACCATCTGATTCTATCCAAACGCTACAATCATGCATGACCGAAAGTGGGTGGGGGCAAGTGCCAGTTGTTGATCCAAAGTCAGGTAATGTGATTGGAATTGTAACGCGTACGGACCTTCTGAAATTGCTCACCCAAAAACCTTCAAAGAAGGATCATGGGAATTTGGGATCTAATTTAGTAAAAGTCCTTCCACCTAAGCACATGGAAATTATTCGGATCGTTTCTGAAATTGCAGTGGAGCAAAAATTTTCTATTTATGTTGTTGGAGGTTTTGTAAGAGATTTGATGCTCGACCACCCGAGTATGGATTTTGATATAGTTGTTGAAGGGGACGCAGTAGAGTTGGCAAAGATTGTTGCAGCTGAACATGGAGGCAGAATAACAATTCATAAACGATTTGGTACGGCAAAATGGTATATGGAAAAATCAGATTTTCAGGAAAAGGATATACCTGAATTTATAGATTTTATTACTGCCAGGATGGAATTTTATGCACATCCAACAGCCTTGCCAACAATAGAGCGCAGCAACATAAAATATGATCTTCATCGTCGCGACTTCACAATCAATACTTTAGCTTTGAGACTGGATGGCCGACATTTCGGAGAATTATTTGATTTCTGGGGTGGATTAAATGACATAAAGAGTGGCATAATTCGGGTTTTGCATTCTCTTTCTTTTGTAGATGATCCAACCCGAATGCTTAGAGCCATTAGATTTGAGCAGCGATTTGGATTTCGAATTGAAGACCGAACTCTACAGTTAATGTTGGATGCAAAAGGTTTACTTGGCAATATTTCCGGTGATAGGATTCGCCATGAAATAAATTTAATCCTGGAAGAAGAAAAATATATTGAAATTCTCTCTCGATTGGCAGAATTGAGTTTGTTGACTGCCATACACCCATCACTTCCATGGGATAAATCCATAGAGATGGAATTAATAAAAATTACTGACAAAGTACCCCCCAAGTCCTGGGGCTTATCAATAAATCTCTCATCTGAAAGAAAGAATTTGATTTATTTGATCTGGTTATCTCATTTGCATGATGTAGATGGTGTACAAGTTTGTAAAAGGCTGAGATTATCAGCATCTCTGCAAAAAAATATACAAGCAATAATAAAAATTGTTGCGACCCTTCCCAAAATTAAGCATGCTCTTCCATCGCAAGTTTACCAGAAGCTTGACGGAAATTCTCTTTTAGTGTTATATGCAGCTTCATTGAAGGTTGATACATCTGCAAGGAAATTAATTGAGAAATATTTGCTTGAATGGAAAAATATAGCTCCGAAAACGACAGGAGATGACTTAAAAGAAAGAGGATTACCCCCTGGTCAAATCTATCAAAAGATAATTGAGCAATTAAGAACAGCGTGGTTGGATGGCGAAATTGAGTCTCCAGAAGAAGAAGAAGCTTTGCTGGAAAGAATATTCAAGACAATCTAAAATTTACAGATGGTTATTGGTTATGTATTGTCGCTTTTACTCTCATAGCATATAATTCTCTGATAAAAATTATTTCTATAACTTTTCGAGGGTTACCATTTACTGAACCCTTATTATTGTTTAATTCTTTGGAGCTAATTATGCAAAGTAAACCAAATTCCGCGGAAATTCGAAGATCATTTCTGGAATTTTTTTCTGAAATGGGGCATATATTTGTTCCGAGTGCGTCACTTGTACCTGCGGGTGATGCCACTCTTTTATTCACAAATGCCGGGATGGTTCAGTTCAAAGATGTTTTCCTCGGAACAGACACTCGTTCTTATAATCGGGCAACTAATTCTCAAAAATGTATGCGTGTAGCCGGTAAACATAATGACTTGGAAGACGTTGGTACAGACGATACGCATCACACTTTTTTTGAAATGCTGGGAAATTGGTCATTTGGTGATTATTACAAGAAAGAAGCCATAGCATGGGCTTGGCAGTTACTCACCGAAGTATGGAAATTACCAAAATCTCAGTTATACGCTACATGTTTTAAGGATGACAAAGGTGACATTCCTTCCGACGAAGACGCAGCTGAAAATTGGCGAAAGCAAGATGGAATGGTACCGGAACATGTTCTATACTTTGGTCGTAAAGACAATTTTTGGGAAATGGCAGAAACTGGCCCTTGCGGACCTTGTTCTGAGATTCACTTCGACCGAGGAGAAAAATATTGTGATCTAAAAGGTATTGAAGGTCATCAGTGCAGGGTCAATGGAGATTGCAAGCGTTTTCTAGAATTATGGAACCTGGTATTTATTCAATACAACCGGATAAGTTCTACACAATTAATCCCACTTCCTGCAACCCACGTGGATACCGGAATGGGTTTTGAGCGGATTGTATCAGTTCTACAGGATGTTGACTCGAACTATAAAACCGATTTATTTACTCAATCTTTGGATGTTATCCGATCGTTGGCTGGTGATAGTGAAACCCAAATGTTGGCCAACTTCACTCCATATCGTGTAATAGCTGATCATACCAGGGCGGCTGCATTCTTAATTTCAGACGGAATTGTTCCTGGAAATACGGGAAGAAATTATGTGTGTCGTATGATCATTCGAAGGGCTGCTCGATTTGGAACAAAAATTGGTCTTAATGAACCATTCCTATCGGGCGTTGCTACTGCATTTATAAATGTTTATGGCGAATATTATCCGGAATTAATTCAGAATCGTCAGATCATTATTGATAATCTTACACGCGAAGAAGTTCGATTTGCAAGAACTATTGAAAGTGGCACAGCTGTACTTGACAATTTGTTGAATGACCTGATTAAATCAAATAAAACTACCTTATCTGGCGAAAAGGCTTTTGAATTATATGCCACCTATGGTTTGCCATTTGAAATCACAAGAGATATTGCCCGAGAACATAAATTATTAGTAGATGAATCAGGTTTCCGCCTGGCAATGGATGAACATCGTATTGCTTCAGGCGGTGGGAAAGCAATGGGTGAACTTGGCGGTGAAGATGCTGGGATGTATAACAAGTTAACTCAAAATTTGATACAAGAAGGAAAGCTCGGTGTGAATGGAGTTGCTTATTTTCCTTATCATACTGAGCAAATTAAAGGAAATATTCTAGCGTTGGTCGAAGATGGTCAATTGGTTGATGAAGTATACATAGGCGCTTCTGTTGCTGTTATTGTTCCTGAAACAGGATTTTATGTTGAATCGGGTGGCCAGCTTTCCGATGCTGGTCTGATTCATGATGTAAATAATGAATGGGAAATTGAAATTCAGGAAATGCGTAAACCATCTGCTGGTATGATCACCCACGTAGGAGAAGTAATTCGAGGACAACCAAAGGTGGGTGATGAAGCAGTGTTGGTGGTTGACCTGGAACGTAGAATGGATATAATGCGCAATCATACTGCTACGCATCTTTTGCATGCGGAGTTACACAAAGTTCTTGGAGCCCATGCACAACAAGCTGGATCCTTAGTGGCACCCGATAGGCTTCGATTTGATTTTACTCACAATCAGTCCATATCTGAACAACAATTGCAATTAATTGAAACGGGTGTAAATAAGGCAATTCTTGCAGATATGGCGGTAGTAGCAACTGAAAAGGCACGAGATCAAGCTATTTCAGAAGGTGCAACAGCTTTATTTGGAGAAAAATATGGTGATATCGTCAGGACGATAGCAATTTTAGATGGATCAGCTGAAACTGATGGGATTTCAAAATATTCCTATGAATTATGCGGCGGAACACATCTGGATCGCACTGGTAATATTGGGACATTTGTGATCATTAACGAAGGGTCAGCCGCTTCTGGAGTTCGGCGGATAGAAGCTGTTACGGGTCGAATGTCCAATCAAATTATTGCTGAAAGATTAATGGATATTCGAAAGGTAACAAAAATCCTATCAAGCTCACCAGCTGAGATTGTGATCAAAATAAAATCCATGCAGGAAGAGTTAAATGAAACCAATCGAAAACTGGTCGAATTGCAAACTTCTTTTCTTATGCAAGAATTTGAATTATTGTTAGATAATACACCTTTGATAAAGAATGTTCCGGTTCTGAAAGCAATTTTCAAAGGAGCTGAGATTGATAATCTTCGAATAATGTGCGATAAATTTCGGCAGAAATATTTCAGCGGAATTGCAGTACTCGGATCGGTGATTAATGGAAACCCTATAGTTATTGCGACTGTCACAGAAGATATTATTTCAAGAGGAATTAGAGCTGGTGAGCTGGTGAAATATGTTGCGGAAATTCTAGGTGGATCTGGTGGAGGAAAACCTTCCCTGGCTCAGGCGGGAGGAAAAGACCCATCCAAATTGGAAACTGCCCTGGAAAGGGTATCCAATTACATTGAAAGCAACTTAAATTAATGAACTACTTTGTCTTATATATCTAGAACAATGCGATTGGAATTTCGAACCCAGACAGGTTTGCTTATTAATTTGGATGTATGAAGACGCACATTATATACCTGGATCAAGAGGATAATTTAGTTTCTATAACAGATAAATTATCTTGGGGAAAAGCACAGCGGGTTCTTTTAGTATTTCCACCCTCTCCGTGTTTTAAAATACAAAAAATTGAATTGTTATTGATAAAAAGAGCAACGAAAAAGATGGGGTTCTTGCTTGGAATTGTTTCCAGAAAAAAAATCATCAAGAAGCTGGCTTTAGAAGTCGGTATTCCAGTATTCAAATCTATAAAATATGCTCAACGCAAAAAGTGGAAAGCTCCCGTCTCTTATAGATACAACCATTTTTCCAGGAAATCTGTCTCAGAAATTAAAAAAAAGGACTTTGGGTTTAAGACTAAAGAACCAGATTGGATGAATTTTCTATGGGTAAGGTTATTGTTTTTCTCCTTGGGAGTCTTATCAGTTTTGCTAGTATTAATTTTGTTCATACCATCAGCAAAAATCAAGCTTAATTTACAAGATCAAGAACAAACGATATTCCTGCAAATCGAGGCGAATGAAGCGGTTGAGGTTGTGAACCTATCAGGAATTATTCCTGTTCATACAATTGATGTTTCAGTCGAAGGAACTCGGTTGGTTAAGATCAATACCAGAACGAGTGTGCCGGATAAATACTCCATTGGAAAAATTCTATTTACTAACTTGACAGAAAATAAGGTCGGGATTCCATTAGGGATGATCATAACAAGATTGGATAATTCAGGGATCCGTTTTGAAGTTATCGAAAAGGGAGATCTTCAAGGAGGAGTCGGGCAGACAATTGAATTACCGATCCGTGCATTAACTCCTGGAAAAGCTGGTAATATGGAAGCTAATTCTCTTGGCTCTTTAATTGGAGATATTGGAACAAGCCTGTTGGCTAATAATCCAAATCCTTCTTATGGGGGCACTGATATTATGACGAAAATGGCTAATGAAATTGATCGGAGTGAATTAAAAGACCAATTGGAATCTGATTTGAGGGATGAGGCTATTCAGTCTGCTCAAGAACTACTTTCTGAAGGAGATATATTGTTTCCAGAGACAATAAAATTGGAGGAAATAATAAAAGAGACCTATGTTCCGATAGCAGGACAACCGGGTGACAGGCTTTCCATTGATCTAAAAATTTCTTATTCAATTCAATATGCAGAGCATTCCGATCTAGTAATGCTTGGTGAAACAGTTCTAAATGCTGATTTACCAGAAGGATATTTACCTTTATCGGGAGACTATATTAAATTTGATTTATTAAAAAACCCATCGACAGATTCGAAAGGCACAACCACATTGAGCTTAAAGGCACACCGGAGAGTTCTTAGAGAGATTAATAGTCTGAAAATCTCCGGCCTTATAAATGGATTATCTGCCCATGATGCTTACAAATTTTTGAATGAAGAATATGGTCTGGATATCAGACCAGTTATAGTAATTTCACCTTATTGGTGGAATCGAGTTCCAATTGTTCCTTTGCGCATAGCCATAGAGGATTGAATACTGATGAAGATAATGTCTATCGATCCTGGATCAAAGAATATAGGATTGGCGGTAAGTGACCCAACAGGTACAATCGCTAACCCCTTGACGATTATTATGCATATATCACTTGAATCTGATACTGATTTTATTTCGAATGAGGTAGTTAAGTATGATATTAAATTGATTATAATTGGGCAATCCTTGGATGATAATGGAAAACCTAATTATGAAGGTAGACGTTCGAACAGGCTTGCGAAAGCTTTGGCTCGGAAAGTCAATATCCCCATTAAATTCTGGAATGAAAGTTTTACTACACAAGATGCAAGAAGAGCAAGGATCATGATGGGAGGAACAAGAAAAAAACGCGCGGGTCATTTAGATGATTTAGCTGCTACGGTGATCCTGCAATCCTATTTGGATGCACAATCTGTTGCGATGGAAAACTTTGAATGAGACGAAATTACTCTTTGATAGTGTATTTTTTATTGGTTTTATTAATTATTTTATTTTTGGCGGTTATTATTTATATACCGATTCTTGCAGAGCAATCCTACGGACCCCCAAATTCAGACTTAAACCTGATAGATCGTTACAACTATGCTATTTCTTTATTATGGAATGATGATGACTTGACATCTCCTGTTTCCCCAGCAGGAGATGACCAGAATTTTGTTATTGAACCAGGAGATTCGGTCTACCAGATCAGTGATAACCTGGAAATATTAGGTTTAATTAGAAATTCTAAGATCTTCAGGATTTTCCTGGTGTGGAAAGATCTCGATACAACAGTACAAGCCGGAGATTATATACTCAACCCAGGTATGACTGGAATTGAAATTGCTTATGCATTACAGGATGCCACTCCAACTGATGTATCAATTAGTGTATGGGCTGGGTGGCGCAAGGAAGAGATAGCCGATTCGTTGATAACTTCAGGATTGAATATCTCACCTGAGGAATTCTTGGATGCGGTTAATAATCCAAGAATTTCCTTGGATTTCTTACCTGATAATACATCCGCGGAAGGTTTCTTGTTTCCTGGTACATACTCAATTCCGAGAGATACAAACGCTGATCAATTGGTTTCAATTCTAATTCAAAATTTCTCGTTATATTTTACGATTGAATTACAGGAAAACCTCCAGCGACATGGATTGGATATTTATCAAGCTGTAATTCTTGCTTCTATTGTCGAAAGAGAGGCAATCGTTCCAGAAGAGCAACCGATGATAGCATCTGTTTTTTACAACCGGTTAAACAATGGTATGAAATTGGATAGTGATCCAACAGTACAATATGCAGTCGGTTATGATGATGAAAATGGTAACTGGTGGAAAAATCCCCTAACGCTGCAAGATCTTTCTATTGATTCCCCCTATAATACTTATATTTATCCCAATCTGCCTCCTTCTCCTATTTCCAATCCTGGGTTAAGCGCGCTAAGAGCAGTTGCCTATCCAGCTCAGACACCCTATTTCTATTTCCGCGCACAATGCGATGGATCAGGGTTGCATTTTTTCTCAGAAACATATGAGCAGCATTTACTTAAAGGATGTAAATAATTCGTTGAAGAATTTTTAAGAATCCAATCGATGTGGATTTGAGTTAACTCCACTTAGGTTATACTGGTGTTCGCAAGAATATATTTTTCCAATTTATCTATAGTTTTCTTTTGTTCATCAATAACGGCTTTTACAAGATCTCCAATAGATAAGATCCCAATTAATTTATCATCCTCAAGTACAGGGAGATGGCGAATATGCTTATCTGTCATCAATGCAAGTGCCTGTTCGCAAGTTTGCTCTGGTGTAATGAAGCGAACGTTTGTCGTCATAATTTCGCGGACATAAATATCTTTTGACGATTTTCCCATGAGGATTACTTTTCTTGCGTAATCGCGTTCCGAAAATATGCCAACAATTTTCTCCTGGTCAATAACAATTAATGCGCCTACACCTTTTTCAGCCATCAAACTTAACGCAGAATAAACCTGGGTGTCCGGAGTTGTTCTCCAAATATCCGTACCTTTGTCTTTGATAGCCTGGCGAATCGTCTTCATAATCATCCTCCTTAATATAAGTTCATTAATTATAGTGAAATATTGCATTATTGCAAGAGAGATAAATCTTATCAAAAGCCTTTTTTTTTCAGAAATTTGCTATGAACCCAAGGTCTCATTCAGAATTGAAAACCAGTCATGAAAGTGATTATTTGAGCAACCTGTCATTAGGATAACAGGTGTTTAAATAACAACATGTTTACTTATTCAGGATGACTTCAATATAATCCTGGGTAATCGTCTCGTCCAAAGACCCTTCAAGTAATTTGATTAATTCACTGGTCAGAAGAGCCTTATTTTCAGCATCCTTCAAACTCCAGGTGCGACTTTTTATCTCAAGGTAGATACCGAGGTCGGGTGTTTTAAAAGTATCCAAATTAATATAAAACTCTGTTTCTTTATAACGGACAAGCCAGCGTAATCGATCTTTTTCAACAGAGATTTCTGAAGAGGGTTTGAAATATTCTCTATAAAACCTTAAACTATTTCCAGCAGGTGCAAGGTACCTGCTGCGTGATAGAAATACATCATTCTTAAAATTATTCTCACTTTTTGGTCCAAGCAATGTTAGCCGAGAGCGAACGTTGGTAATTTGACCCTTATCGTCGATGGATTCATCCTCCCGGTATCGTAAGCGACCTTGGGTTGGATCGGAAAAAATAAAATATGAATCATGTTGATGATAATGCTTGTGGTAAAGGATTTCGATTTTCGAATTCTTAAGCGCATTTGTGATCAAAGATATGTCTGATATCGCAACTTTAATCTGTATTTCAAAGGACTCTGCTTCGCTGGATCCACCTAATGCTATTAATTTTGAGAAAACCGATTGTTCACGCTGGATTAGAAAAGTATCGATTCTCTTGGCATATTGTCCAGCCTGAAATATTAGATCCTCCTGATCAAGAGTCAATAAAATACGGTTTCGTAAAATCCAGTTTCCGTTAACCATAACATCTGTAACATCTGTTGATTTGGATGCATAAACAATACTGGCATATGCATTGTCTGGTTCACGGTTATATCTTGGAGAGTTGTGTATAGGATCGATATCAATTAGGATAAGGTCGGCCCTTTTATTTGGTTCCAAGGATCCAGTTATGTCACCGATATGTAGCGCTTTTGCTCCAAGCCGGGTTGCCATTGTAAGAGCTGTTGCTGCGGGAATGATGGTTGGATCACCGCTGATTCCTTTGGCAAGAAATGCTGTCAGACGTATCTCTTCAAACATGTCCAGGTCATTATTTGAGGCTGGACCATCTGTACCAATACCTACATTAATTCCTGCTTCCAGCAATTTTGATACAGGTGCTATACCTGAACCAAGTTTGAGATTTGAGGATGGATTATGAGCTACCCCAGCTCCTGCATGTGCCAGAGTTCTTATTTCACCTGGATCTACGTGTATACAGTGGGCGGCCAAGACTTTTGCCTCTAACAATCCTTGTTTTTTGACATAAGGAATAACCGGCATGCCCGAATCCCTGCGCATATTTTCAACTTCGAGTAATGTTTCCGATAGATGAGTATGTAATGGCACATCAAATTCTTGTGCTAATAATGAAGTAGCCTGGAGGATCTCATTTGTGCATGTGTAAGGTGCATGTGGGGCTACCGAAGGAACAATTAATGGGTGCCCTTTCCAGCGTTGAATGAAATCACGAGCGTAAGCCAGGGAATCTTCATACGATTTAGCGTCGGGAGTCGGGAATTTTAATACAGTTTGTGAACAAACTGCCCTTAAACCAGCTTTAGAAGTAGCAATAGCGACATCTTCTTCAAAGTAATACATATCAGCAAAACTAGTAACCCCAGATCTGGCAAGTTCGGCACAGGCTAATTTTGTACCTAATTGAACAAAATCTGAAGACACAAATTCACGTTCTACTGGCATCATAAATCCAAGTAACCATACATCCAGACGGAGATCATCTGCAAGACCTCGCATGAGAGTCATTGGAACATGAGTATGTGCATTGACCAATCCGGGCATTAAAATTTTTCCGGCACAGTTAATTGTTTCTTTGGCTGAAAATGAATCTTTGATCTCACATTCTGGACCAACTGCAATAATGGTATCGCCCTTGATTGCAATTCCACCTGGATTATATTGATGTAAATCCTCATTCATTGTTAATATATGGGCATTTAGTAATAATAGATCAACCCTTTCTTCCATTTTCATTTCCTTTCAAAAAAAACCGCAAGAAATTATTACAGACTGATAAATTATTCCGATGAAGATGTACTTGCCATCATTCGCCGAAGTTGATCAAGTATCAGGTTTACCCCCAGTATGGGCGCATTCTTTGGGTGACCTGAATAGTGTATTTGACGATCATATTCATCTCTAGGTGTGTATATAACAATCTGGATCGTGGAATTATTACCACTGACGATAACCGATAATCCTAGGACAATTTCTGCTTTTCCATCATTTCTAATTATTTCGACGATTTTTTTTAGAGAAATATTATCAAAGGGAGATTGGTTTGAACCGAGATAAGCAGAGTTTTGCAGAGTTGAAAGGCGTTGACTCAATAAATCTCCTGTACCTGTTTCCACAGAAGTAACCGTCCACCCACATTTTACTGATGCGTCCATCGCTGTCTCTTCCAGAGAAGTCGCATCAGATCCGAAGATGTAATCCCCCAACCTATTTCTGATCTCAGTTTCCATGCTAAATAGTAATTCTTCAGCTTTCTCGTCATCGGCAGCTTTGGCAGTAATTCGTATATCCACAATCCCGGCATGGGCAGCCAACCCGATAGTCGGATTAATTAATTCTTCAAGATCACTAATTTTCTCATCGATCCATCCTTCCCCTGCACCGCTTGTATGTAGGATGCGTACCTTTAAAGTCTCAGTTAAATTGAAGTGCTGTTTAAGATATGAAATTACAGATTGGTCAAGAATGGTTTTCATTTCAGCAGGTACACCCGGCAATGCAATAATTACATTATTATTTTTGTTGATTAGAAAAGCTGGTGCAGTGCCAACGGGATTATTGAATATTATTGCCTTATCGGGAATATATGCTTGCCGTTTTTGGTTTTCACCTGGTACGCGTCCTGCTTTGAAAAATCGGGATCTAATATTCTCCCACAATTCTGGATGGAAAACAAGATGTGTGTCAGCAGCCTTCGAAAGGGCTTCACGCGTGGGATCATCCACAGTTGGACCTAGACCTCCGGTAGTAATAATGATATCTGAGCGATTCATAGCTTCTTTAACAAGTGATGCGATCCTATCTTTATTATCACCAACAATAGATGTTCTATAAAGATTGATCCCTAAATCCCTGATTGTTCGAGCAATGTATTGTGTATTGGTATCAGCAATCTCTCCTAAGAGCAATTCTGTACCAATGGCAATTACTTCTACAGATGGCATATTTTCTCTAATTCTGACGTCAAAAAATCCTAAACCACATTATATTCTTTTATCATACGGTTTTCTTCAAATCGGTTAAGGTCTAATATTGATACATCTAACGATTCATATTTACCATCAAGTATAAATTCCGACATCAATTTTCCTGAGATCGGTCCGTGCATGAAACCATGTCCAGAAAATCCTGTCACAACTAGAAACCCTTTCACAGGTGTACTACCAAAAATTGGATGGGCATCTGGAGTGATTTCATAAAGCCCGGCCCAATGAGAAGATAAACCAGCATGTTCAAGTAACGGCATTCGAGAGATGGCAGCTTCCAGGTTGATAAGTTCAAATTCTTCATCAATATTCTGGTTAAACCCGGGTTTCTCATCCTGATTTGACATTCCGGTTAACAAGCCATCACCTTCACGATGGAAGTAGAGAGATTGGCCAAAATCAATAACAAATGGGAAATCTTGAGGAATTTGTGGTAGAGACGATGTCGTCAACATTTGGCGTCGAATTGGGGTTATTGGCAAATTAACACCTGCCATATTGCCAATCAAACCTGACCAGGGACCACATGCATTTACAATGACATGTGAGGAAACTTCACCTTGAGTGGTTATTATGCCGTAAACCTCACCTCTTTCAACTTTTATCCCGGTCACTTCCACATTGTTTTCTGCTACAACTCCAAGACGTAATGCTGAATTTATATAACCCATAACCACGCTGTTGGGATCAACCAAACCGTCATTCTCATTTAAGGTTCCAGCAAGAGCATCATCAAATCGCATTAGTGGTAAGCGTCGCCTAATTTCATCACCTGTAAGCCATTCGGTTTGAACTCCCAATCGGTGTTGAAGGTCAACGTTATGGAGAAAATAATCTACATCTTCAGGTCTGGTTAGGGCAAATAAATAGCCACATTTCTGATAACAAATATCTTGCCCAATCTCTTCCTTGAAGTCATCAAACATGGGTAAGCTTTTTTTTGATAGCTCAATATTTATCTCGGTTGAGAATTGATAACGAACTCCACCAGCACAGCGACCCGTAGCGCCTAACCCGAAAAACTCTTCTTTTTCGAGCAGAAGGATATTCTTCTGACCTCGAGCTGCTAGATGGTATGCCGTACTAGCACCCATGACTCCTCCTCCAATAATAATAATATCTGCTGATTTTGGGAGTGTCATATTCATTAACCTCTACTAATTAGAAAGGAACTGTTAACCCGATATTCATCAATTCTGAATTTACCAGGGTAAGTTGTGCAGCCTTTGCATCTTGAATAGCTAATCCAACCGATTTAAAATAAGTGATCTGGGTGGCATTTGTACGGCCAGGTTTATTACCCATGACTATTTCCCCTAATTCTGCGTAGATCTGGTTTTCAGAAAACAATCCTTCATGAATTGGTGTAATAAGGTCTCCTGTTTCAGAAAGGGTTGCTGAACGCGAATCCACAACTACCAGAGCACGCGCAATAGTTGCAGAAGGGACTTCCTGCATATCAGGTTTATATGAGCCTATAGCGTTGATATGGACACCTGGTTTAAGGAATGAGTCCTTAAATATGGGAGAGTTTGCTGTTGTTGCACAGCAAATGATATCAGCATTCGATATGGCTTGATCTGCGTTCTTCGCGATACGAATATCAAATGGGATTGGTGATTTCCCGCGCATACCAGAGACAAATAAATTTGCTTTTTTGGGATCTGTGTCGTATAGCCATACTTGTTCAATACACCTCACCGTGCAAATTGCTTCAAGCTGTGTTTTTGCCTGTGAACCAGCTCCGAAAATAGCCGCAATTTGGCTATTTTTCCTTGCTAACAGGTCAGTGGCAGCACCGCTGCTTGCACCAGTTCGGATCGCTGTAAGGGAATTCCCTTCCAATAACGCAATAAATTCACCAGTTTTAGGATTCAAGACCAATACTGCTGCTTGTATGTAGGGCAAACCTTTTTCATGGTTCCCCGGAAATAGCGAAACAACTTTAACCGTGAGTGAAGTTCCAGAACCATCTTGAACGTATGCTGGCATAAAAAGGCTGACAGCATTTTGTGAGGGTATCTGTAAACGAGTTCGTAAAGGTACTTCTGCATTTCCATTGACCAACGCAATATAACCACTTTTCATTGCCTCAATGCACTCTTTCATCGGTAAAGCTCTAACAACGTCTTCTGCGGTTAATATTTTCATCATAATTACCATTGAATTT